>NZ_JAIVFR010000716.1 GCF_020829685.1 Nostoc sp. CHAB 5715
AATAAACGACCACCCGAATTCAATAAACGACCACCCGAATTCAATATATTTATTGCATAAATTCTCAAAACCTCATTTGAAACCTGATTTACTAAGGTTTTAGCTTTAGTTTTACCCCACCCTAACCATCACTGCGATTAAGTAGGTAATCTTTGGGATTTAAGAAGAAATTCGACTTGTGTGTACACGGTAGCCCCGCAAGCGGGGAGGGGAGCGTTTGCGTGAGCAAATGCGGGGTGGGATTCTTTATTTTTGATTTATGCAAGAGGTCTAATGATCTAGGCTAGAGACACAGTTAAAACCTTGCTTAAGAAAATATGCTGGACTTTCTTAATCCCCTTTTAAATCGCCATCCAGAGCGAGTCAAAGCCAACGTCGAACTTTACACATGGCAAACTTGTCCTTACTGCATCCGTGCCAAAATGCTGCTGTGGTGGAAAGGTGTAAATTTTACTGAATATAAAATCGACGGCGACGAAGCAGCCAGAGCGAAAATGGCAGAACGCGCTAACGGACGCCGTACTGTACCGCAAATTTTTATTAATAACCAGCACATTGGCGGCTGCGATGACCTCTATCAGCTAGACACACAAAGTCAACTCGATCCTCTTTTAGCCCAAGCTGCTATTTAGCTTCAGATTTCTAGTCCTTGCCATTACCCCCCATTTTTGTAACAGTTAAAGTATTGCACTGACACACATCCCGCCTAGAACTTAAGTTCTAGGCTAATAGCTCAAGTCCACTCAAGTGGACTGAAATTCTTGTTTAGTCCTCTTAAGAGGACTTTAGCTATTAGCCTTGGAATTTATTCCAAGGCGGGATAACAACGAAGCGGATATTGTCAAATGTAAGTAATGACAAGACTTCTAGGCTGTGGGCTATATAGCGTTTTCTAATCATACAAGGTATATCTTAGCCCTCTCTCGAAGAGCGGGGAAGGGCTTGGGGGTGGAGTTCTGTACTTACTCAACCGAGAACCGCTATATACTTTTTCTTTCTCGTAGCATCGGTGTCTCGCCCGTCCAAAGGCGAGCAGAATTTTAAAATTTTTATATTGATAAGTATATGTTAACTCAATACACAGAATATCTTATACATCAAAAATGGATGAGTTGTGCCCTAGAATTAGCAAAAGCAGCAGGTGATGCAGGTGAAGTCCCTGTAGGTGCTGTTATCATTGATTCAACAGGCAAATTGCTAGCACAAGGAGAAAACAGAAAAGAGCGCGACAAAGACCCTACCGCTCATGCGGAAATTCTCGCTCTCAAAAGAGCTGCAACAACTTTACAAAATTGGCATCTTAATGAATGCACCCTCTACGTAACTCTTGAACCTTGCCCGATGTGTGCAGGTGCGATCGTCCAAGCGCGTCTAGGACTACTTGTATATGGAGTAGACGATACCAAAACTGGCGCAATTCGTACAGTTATTAACATACCCGATAGTGCTGCTTCTAATCACCGCTTACAGGTAATCGGAGGCGTTCTAGAGTCAGCTTGTCGTAAACAATTACAGGCTTGGTTTGCTACTAAGCGGCGTAGTGTAAACTAACAGACAGAGGTAAAACTGTCCATCTAGTACCAGACAAGTTACGCAAGAGAATCTACGGTGTAACTAATCAGACTTTTCGTTACATTTTTCCCGTCAATCAGCTGCATCCGTCATGATGGAATTTTACTCTTCATCCGATACCTGCCAGCAGACACCAGCAAATCATCAGGTGGCTGGTACTACCTCAAGGGTTTCTCCTTGGTTAAGTCCTCTGGCATATTTATTAGGGCGTCAGTGCCTATTACCATTATTCTTTGGGCAAATTAGCATAACCGGACAAAAAAATATCCCTACCACTGGGCCTGTGATCTTCGCGCCTACTCATCGGGCGCGTTGGGATGCATTGCTCGTACCCTACGCTACCGTTGATTGTCGGAGAGAACAAGACCTGCGGTTTATGGTGACTATCGACGAATGCCAAGGTTTGCAAGGCTGGTTTGTGCAACGTTTGGGGGGGTTTCCTGTAAATTCTAAGCATCCGTCAATCCGCACACTGCGACATGGAGTTGAGCTACTTCAGCAACAAAAAACCCTGGTTATCTTTCCAGAAGGTAACATTTTTCGTGATGGCCAAGTTCACCAGTTGAAGCCTGGAATTGCTCGTCTTGCTTTGAGTGCTGAATCTAGTCATTCAGGGCTGGGAGTGAAAATTATACCCATAGGCATTAATTACAGCCAACCTTATCCCAATTGGGGTACAGATGTGAGTATTGACATTGGCTCCCCAATCAGAGTAACGGATTACATTAGTGGCTGTATAAAACAAGATGCCAAAAGCATCACAACTGATTTAGCAAAAGCACTGCAACAATTAAGCCATCAAGAAACAAAAATTACTAATCATGCATTTGCAGAAATTACTAATTCTTGATCTCATTAAACGTAACCTCTAGTTTTACCCTTTTAACTGCTTCGAGTTTCTAGCATCTGTACTTTCTCAACTAATGTTGCGATGGTCTTCTGCTGCTCTTTCACTACTTTAGTTAGTACAGCTACAATATCCATTGAACTTACTGCCTTCCTGTCCAAAGTCGCCACCATGTTCGGAACATCTTCTGCAATAAATCCAGTATGCAGATTTTTTTCACTATCCGCTTTGTAACTAAACTTAACGGGGTGGAGGTCTTTTAATGTCTCAATCGCCTCCCGACTGGAAAGTTCAGCAATATTTTCTTTAACTTCCCTTGATGAAGAGGTTAAAAACAGAGTCGCACTAATAATCCCACTTGTATTAACAGTGACTTTATCTCCTCCAGACCAGAGGCGAGCTACGCCACCTGATGCATACCAAACCCATCGTTGCCCAAGATTTGGAGCTACTACAAACTCAGCACTTTCTCGATTACCAAAGGAAAAACCAGCAACAGCACCACCACTATGAATTTCAGTGCCTCTTACGTCTAGTCTCACAAGGGGATTTGTTGTTCCAATACCAACATTTCCAGATACAAAAAGATTATCCAAATTCCCGGTCTGTGCTTGTGCCCGGCCATTTGCAATTAAGCTAGTAATTATATTTGCGAAAACGAAACCGCCAGTGAGTCCGGCAATTTGACGACGAGAAAGATTATTAGACATTTTTTACTTCTAAGCTCCTGCACTAGTTCAACTTTTGCAAGCATCAGTAATTTAACATCAATATATACTGGCTTAATCAGAATATTTATTGAGATATATCCAGATTTTTCACAAAAAATCAAGCTATATTAAACTCCAAAAACTAAAAAAATAACTGCGGTATACTCACATGTCAAAAATAAAAGTCGATGGCAGGGAAGCAGAAGTTCTGATTTAAGGAAGGCTGAAGCTTCTGAATTCTCTTTGCGTCTATGCTAGTTGAGACTAGGAAGCGTGCTATTTGTCATGTGGCTTGCTAGAGTTTTAATCTTGCTTTGAGAAAACTGCACTGTCAAATATCAAACCTAACCTGAGATAATTATTAGGAAAGAAAGTCGGTAGGCGTAAGGAAGGACAGTTGGGAACTCTATTAAACGGATTTTCAGTCTAAATCAGAGATACTTAGGATGTAGCTTTGCTTTGTCCAAGACCAAAACAGAGTTAAGATACCCAAAGTTTCCATAACTTTTCTGTATAGTCGTTGCACTACTTGACCCCATGAACACTGCTGTCGCTGTTACCTTGATGCACCGTACTGTTTTATCAGTCATAGCAGTCCTCAGCCTGCTATCACCTGTGAATGCTCAGGTACCACAGTTACCAGGCACTACTAGCCCACAACCCATTGACCCTAACGATCCTAAAAACCTGCGTCCCATAACTCAAAGTAACAGCCTTTTGAGCATTGAAGGTGGCGATCGCTTAGTGAAAGAGGCAGACCAAGCCGTTTCTGCTCAAAACTACCCCTTAGCTGCCAAAAAACTGCTAGAAGCACGTCAGGTTTATAATCAGCTATCTAATTTTTATCAGGAATTAAACTCTAGCTTTTCGGGAATTGACAATAGAGTTTCTGATTCTCAGC
>NZ_JAIVFR010000717.1 GCF_020829685.1 Nostoc sp. CHAB 5715
GCTTTTCGACTAGCTGCGATCGCACCTCGACTCAACTTGATAAAAGACACCAAACTCACATCGCCACAAGCCAAAACCAACTGAGAAATTAAGTGTTGTTCAATTTCCGAACGGTGAGACAAATCAGGTAGTAAGCGTTGTAGCGATTCTGAAAAAGCTTCCGAATGGGTATGAATTTTTGCATCCAAACCACTCCAGAGATTTTCCAATCCCCCCAATCCAGCTTGAGTTTCGACATCCAGTAACTTGAGTTGTGCCAAAACTTCCGCCTGCATAATTTGACAATGGCGATCGCGCCCCAATAATCCTTCTAATGCAGATGCTGTTTGTCGCAGTTGGGAAATTTGTTGCATCACCGCCCGATACTGCTGCTGGAGTTGTCCCATCAGGTTAACAGTTGTATCTGCTTCTGGTTCCACCTCCAAAATATTGCGGATATGGTTTAGCTGAAACCCTTGCTGCTTAAGTGCGACAATCCGTTGCAACCGGAGGACATCTTTTTTGGTATAGAGACGGTAGTTGCTAGGCGATCGCACTGGTTGCGGTAGCAGTCCTAATTGATGATAATGCCGCACCATGCGCGGAGTTAAACCGCCGCCTACTGCATCTGTGAGTTCTTTAATAGTTAAGCAACCAGCGTTCATGATTTACTCCAACAACGGTAAAATTCTTTGTAATTCTCCACAAGCCGCCTGAAGAGATGGCGGTGCATTTTCATCTAAACTCCCTTGAGAACACTGGTTTGCTAATTGTTCAACACCGGGTTTACAAATTGCCTCATTTTTAGGGAATTTTGGATATTTGGATTTTTCTCCTTCTTCTTCAACAACTTCTCCTGTTTGTAAATAATGTATCCAAGTTTCGATATTTCTTTTGGGCACGAAGATTGCTCTTTTCTCATCAGGGTGACGAAGTTCCTGTGAATTTTCTATCAGTGCATTATCTAATTCTTTCAGTGTTGCCTTTACTGTCGCAGTATCTGCATCAATCAACACTACTAGCATTCCTGAGCGATAGTTTTTTCTCCGGTATTCTTTAACCTCTGCTGCATAATGCTTTATAACAAACTGCTCTCCTGCACCTTTACCTTTTGGAGAAGTCCTAATTGTGATGTTTTTTGGATTTATATTAAAGCCTCGCTTTTTCAAAAAATGATATGCAAAAACTTGCTGTTGTAGATCCTCACACAAAATTACTATCTGTACTCTATTCTGGGTCATACAGCCAGCCCCGTGCAATCAGTTCTGAAATTGGTAATCCTGAATTTTCAGCTTCTTGATTACTAATTGGTTTTACTCGTACAGGTGCATTACTTTGACGCTCAAACCAATAACCTATAGGTGAAGCTAAAAGATAATTAATTAATACAGGATGATGCGAAATTAGTAAAGCTTGTATTTTTCCGTCAATACAGAAATCATAAAGTTGAATTAGCCAAGGTTGAATTTCCGGCAGAGCTAAAAAACTTTCTGGCTCATCAATACACAACGTGTAATCTTCAGACTGAGTGCAATATATTAATGTATACAGAGCAATTAATGCTTTTTGTCCATCAGAGAGTTCATTAAAGTAATAATCAATAATATTTGTACGATTTTCAATAGATGCAAATCGTAATTTTAAAGTTGTATAGCCTACGCCGAACTGGTCAAATTTAAAACTAATAAAACCGTCTAAAATATTTTTTAAAACATTTATTAGTTCAGCTACCTTGCCCTGGTCATGGGAAATATAACGATACCAAGAAACAAAATTTTCCAATTTAGGACTCAATTGTACTTCTTCTTTTTCACTCCCATTAATTATCATGCTAGGAATAATTTGTACAATAATAAATCGCTCCATTCGCTGTTTGAACCAGGTCAGCTTTGTGATATCATTATTTGCCAGAAATAAAGGTAGTATGGACTGAAACCAATTAAAAGGATATTTCTGGCCGACTGAATGATTGTCATAAAAAATTTGAACTTCGCCTCTCTCAAACTTCAATAAAGGTTGGTTATCAAACCACAAACGTTCATATTGTACATGGCGATCTTCTATATTGTGTTCAATAGCAAGTTCATATTTATAATTGCCATCATTTCCGTCAATTTCTATTTCAAAACGCTGAATTGGTAAAGCTTGCCAACGAGTGCAGTCAAAAATTGGGAAAAGTCCTTCTACCTTGGCGGCGCCACTTACAAAAAGTTGAATTCTCCGCAAGACTTCAAAAACAGTTGATTTACCTGCTCCATTACCACCAAGAAATAGGTTAATCGAGTCAAAATTCATCTCGAAATTTACCAACCCGCGAAAGTTATCAATATATATTCGCTTTAGCATAGATTTTTTCCTCCTAGTGCAATTTTAAAGCTAACAGTTAAATCGTCTCATTTACCCACATCCCGCTTTTGAAAAACGCTCCTAGAACACAGATAAAAATTTAACTCTGCGTACCTTTGCGCTTCCCTCAGCGCCCCTGGAGCGTTTCAAAATCATTATAAACCTTGACATTAACATTAATGTCAAGGTTTAGCCTAAGAGAGTCCCTGTTAATTCACCTCTCATGCTCTATCCCCAACGTCTGGGCCAATTCACCAGAGAACACGCAGATACCGTAGCTGCACTTTTGTGTGGATTCCTATTATTTCTCGGATGGTTCGCCTTGCATCTCGGTTGGTTGGGATTGGCATTCTTGCTGCTACCTGCTGCTTATGTAATTGGTGGTTACGAAAGTGCGCGGGAAGGATTGACTACTCTCTTCAAAGAAAAAGAACTCGATGTAGATTTGCTGATGATTGTGGCAGCGATTGGTGCTGCTAGTCTCGGCTTATGGCGAAGAGAATATCATCTAATTATTGATGGAGCAATTTTGATTCTCATCTTTGCCATCAGTGGCGCATTAGAAGGTTATGCAATGCAGCGAACTGAGCGGAGTATCAGGAGTTTGATGAGTTTGACACCAGATACAGCAAGGGTTTTGCTTCAGGGAAAGGAAGAGGAAATTCCTATTACTCAGCTAAAAGTCGGTGATGAAATTGTCGTCAAACCCGGAGAGCTAATTCCTACTGATGGGATAATTTTATCTGGTAACAGCACCCTCAATCAAGCTGCAATCACAGGCGAGTCTTTACCTGTAGAGAAAACAGTAGGCAAAGAAGTATTTGCTGGCACACTCAACGGCTATGGTGCATTGCAGATTAAGGTACACAAACCAGCCCAAAGTAGTTTGATTGTGCGTGTGATTCGCCTAGTAGAACAGGCAAAGACTCAAGCACCACCTTCGCAAGAGTTTATCGATCGCTTTGAAAAAGGATATGCCAAAGTCATTGTAGTAGCTGGAATACTACTGGCAACTTTGCCGCCATTTCTCTGGGGTTGGGATTGGGAAACGACGATTTATCGGGCGCTTACTTTCCTTGTGGTGGCTTCTCCCTGTGCGCTGATGGCTGCAATTATGCCCACGCTGCTTTCGGGAATCGCCAATGGTGCAAGACAGGGAATTTTGTTTAAGAATGGGGCGCAGTTGGAGAAAATTGGCAAAGTCCGAGCGATCGCATTTGATAAAACTGGTACTCTAACAACAGGGCAGGTACAGGTATTCCAGGTAATTTCAGTTAGTGAATACACCCAATCAGATGTATTAAAAGCCGCCGTTAGTGTAGAATCATCTTCCGAACATCCCATCGGTAAGGCAATTGTGCAAGCGGCTAGTGATTTGGATTGGGTTGGTGCAATTCAAGTGCAAGCCATACCTGGACAAGGAATTGTAGGAATCGCCCAAGAAAAACAGGTAATTGTGGGGAATGCCGTTTTTGTGCAAAAGTATGTGACAAATTTACCTGAAGAGTTGCGAGAAATGGCTCAATCTTTAGAGCAAGAAGGTAAAACTGTGGTTTGGGTAGCACAGGGAAGTAGGGGAGGGGAGGTGATGGGTGTAATTGCGATCGCAGATGAAGTAAGATCGCAAGCAGCCGCAACTATTACCCGGTTAAAGAAATTGGGAGTTGAAGAAATTGTCATGTTAACCGGCGATAACGCAGAAAC
>NZ_JAIVFR010000718.1 GCF_020829685.1 Nostoc sp. CHAB 5715
GGAAACTGTGTTGATGATGATGTAAGGTATGCCGGAGGTGAAATATAGGGTGGGAATGAATGTCCAAGGGGAGGTTGTTTGGTGTTTCATGGATTTGGGGATCGAACCGCCAAGACGCCAAGTGCGCCAAGAGAAGATTTAGAGAGTTGGCTTGCCTTGGGGTGTGATATTCCCAAGGCAAGTTTTTTTTAAATCTTTAATTTCTTTAACCTCCTAAGTGATGATACTTAAATAGTGGCAACGAAAATAAATATAAGATTATACTAAGAACTGAATTTTCATATACTTAGCTTTATGGATAAAGTTATTAGAACAGTAGCTGCTTTAGGATTACCAGGTGTAATACTTCTGATTGTGATGGCTACTACAGGACTAACTGGTGCACCTGCTATCACATCAGCTTTAGCAATTCTTGGTGGCCCAGTTGGTATGCTTGGAGGGATTGGGGCTTTATTAGCAGTTGGAAAACTGGGGGAACTCCTTGCCCAGTTTGGTATTGATCTTGTCATGATGCGTATATATGAGATTCGCAGTGAGAAGGAACCTGTAGAAAAACTTTGTCAGGAGATTGATAATTTACCATTTATTAGCAACGAGTTAAAACAAAAGGTCAAAAGAGTAATTGATAAACAAATTATCTTTGTTTTAACAGGTCGCACGGGAGTTGGAAAGTCTAGCACCGTTAATTCTCTATTAGATTGTGAAGTTGCTAAAGTTGGTAAATATGAACCTACTACAAATTCGTTAGAAACTTATGAACATGAATTAAATGGCATAAATTTCATCATAGTAGATACTCCTGGTCTCTGTGATGATTTAGAAGAAGCTGGTAATGACAAAAAATACTTAAATTTAATGAAACCAAAAATCCAAAAAATGGTTTCAATGTGGTTTGTAAGTAAGCTAGATGATACTAGAGTGACTAGTGATGAAAAACGAGTTATTAAGCGTCTTTCAAAAGAGTTTGGTAAGAAAGCCTGGGAATGCTCCGTAATTGTTTTTACATTTGCTAATTCTGTTCCTTCCTCAGAATATGAAGAAACTTTAAAGATAAGAACAGAATTAATCCGCAAAGAAATAGCTCAGTATGTAGGAGAAGATATAGCTCATCAGATTCCATCTATAGCTGTAGATAACCGAAGTAAAATAACGCCAGATGGCAAAAAATGGCTGGGAGAATTCTTCACAAAAGTATTTGTCAGAGCATCTGAATCTGGTTTAATAGCATTCGCAGCAGCAATGAAAGACAGTTTATTTTCTTCTTCAGGTGAAGCACGAATTCAGTTAGATGAAAATCAAAAAGCAGAAGTTAAAAAGAAGATTAATAAAGGTCTTATTGGAGGAATGGCTTCTGGTGGAACAGTTGTTGGTCTATTTCTTGGTCCTGGAGGAGCAATAGTTGGCGGTTTACTGGGTACTGTAGTAGGTCTGTGGCTAGAGTTAGATCGTAGAAATGCGTAACTTTCTGATTGTTGGACGTACTGGGGTTGGAAAATCAAGTTTCATTAACTCAGTTGTTGGCAAATCTATTGCTGAAACATCAAAATATGAAGCTTGTACTAAAATAATTAGGCATTATGATCATATTAGCCATTTAGGTGATACTTGCTTGATTGATACGCCTGGATTAGCAGAAGATGATATAGAGTGCGACAAAAAATATTTAGATTTGATTATTAATAGTGTTGATTTGAATACAATCGATACATTAATTTATGTTTCCCGCTTAGATGAAACAAGATTCCGTCCAGAAGAAAAAAGAACAATAAGCTTGTTGACAGAAAGATTAGGATCATTTATTTGGAATAAAGCTTGGCTAGTTTTCACTTTTGCAGCATCAGTTCCTAATGAAAATCGTGATATAGTTTCAAAAACCAGAAAATTACAAATTGAAGAATTTGTCAAAGCTATTACATCAGAATATAATCTTGATCCACCCTTTCAAGGATTTAAGGTAAAATTAAGAGTTGATAATAATTCAAAAAACTGGTCTTCAAAAAGTACGCCAATAACGTCCTTGGCGGAGCTTTAAAAAGAGCGATCGCCTGTAAAATCTCCACAGTGCGATCGCTCTCTCCTGACTCTGCGCCTATGCGTGAGATAAAAAAGCGATCGCACTTCTAAAACTCCACTATGCGATCGCCTGCAAAATTTTCATTGTGCGATCGCTTTGGCAATATAATTAAGACTGCGGTGTAACACTGCGCGGATCAACAACTACAATTGCAGAAAAACGTTTAAAGTCATCAATATTAAATGTAAGTAGATGTGTAATCTGGTGTGTTATCATCGCCGCAACTAAACGTGCATCATGCACCTTTTTTCCCATGACTTGGTATTTAACAATTAGAGATTCCCACTCACCAAAAATCGCACGTGTATCAAGGTGTAGTATAAATATCTTCTTGAGTTTATCAGTTTCTTCTACTGCTTGAGCCGTGGATAAACCTAAACCATTACTATTAATTGGTCTTGTAGCAACAGCCCAAAACTCAATGAGATTCTGTGGAATTATATATAATAATTCCCCTTGTCTCTTAAGCATCAAGATAGCTCTTTGAGTATCAAAGTGCATTGGGCTATTCTTCTGCACCAAACGCAGCAAAATATTAGTATCCACCAAATAGCTCATAACATTTCATCTTCTCTGGTGTAAATACTCTCTCGACTAATTGCTTCATCTGAAAGTGCTGGTGCTAAAGAAAAAGCAGGACTATTTATTAAATCTGTTAATATAGCTTCCCATTCTTCCTGAGTTGGTACTTGATAAAAAAAACTTTCTTCATGGCTGGTTAAACTGTTTTCAATCAGAGATGCAAGATAAGCTTCTACCGATAAACCTTGTGCAGCAGCTTCAGCAATGAGACGAGCCTCTATTTCTGGTTTCAATTGTAGCTGTATAGTCATTTGTTGTTTCCTAATTCCCTGAGTTATAGAAGTCTTCGTCTGGATCATCGCAAAAGTCTTCTCCCTCTAAGTCTGAGAATATATTTAATTCACTACCAGGTGCATAATTTCTAATAGCTGTGATTGCGGCTAGTGTTACTTGGCGTTTTTGCTCATCTTTGGTAAGTGAGTGTTTTTCTTGAAGAACCAATTGCAGGGCTGATTCAGCTATCTTCAGGCGATCGCTTATGCTCAAACTTGGAAGTGCTTGGAAAATTTCTTTGATTTGCATATAAGTTTCTTGAGTTAACCAAGCTGCGTAAAGTAAAGATTGACGAATATCCTCTGGCTCTAAATCAGGATATTCTTCTAAAATCTCCTCTACAGGTTTGCCATTAGCTACCAAATTAACCACCAATGAAACTGGAATCCGCATCCCGCGAATGCACGCTTGTCCCGCCATAATGTGAGGATTAAATGTAATTCTTTCCAGACCGAACATAAATTATTTTTTTGTAATATCTTCTAGTTTCTCATAAATTGCTTGAGCATAGAGGCGATAACTACAGTAGGCTAGGCAGTTCCAAAACTCTGCGATCGCTCTCTTTTTACTCTGCGCCTCTGTGGTAGCCTGCGGCAAGCCGATGCAGCGTCTACGTTAAAAAAGCGTAGGCGTTGGCATAGCCTCTCCAAGGTTGCCCGCCGTACCCCTACGGGGATCTACGCGTAGCGTCTCCAAGAGTTGGCATCACCTGAAAAATCTCTACTCTGCGATTATGATTAATTTGGAAAAAAGTCAGAATCTAAGGTTTCATCAACAGAAAAAGGATAGTCTTTAGGAAAAATAGACAGAGGAAGTCCTGTTTCAATAGATGCTTCTTTTCGAGCATGTTGGTAACAACTGTCAAAAACTTCCGTGTAATAGTATTTTAAGCTCGGACTATCGACAAATGCTTCTTGTAACCTTTGACGATGTTCATAGATTGTATATAACCAGCTATTGGATCGGTTCTGGGGTTGAAATTTATATTTGAGAAGGTGCATTAAAAGCACTCTAAGATTACTCCTTAAAGCATTTTTATCGCTTCTTCCCATACTTTCAATTTCTTCAATTAAATTTTCTAACTCTAATTCTAAAAACT
>NZ_JAIVFR010000719.1 GCF_020829685.1 Nostoc sp. CHAB 5715
GGATCATAGATGTGCATTGGTGTCAAACTTTTCTGATTTCTCTTCCCAGACTTTGGGTGGAAATGCCGATTGTGGGGGCTAAAGATGCAAAGCTAGATTATTGCTAACTTTTAAAGATACCCCTTTAGAATCAACTAAAGGGGTATCTTAATGTATGCTGTCATGAGTTTTTATCTATTACTTAGCAAACAACTGTTGTCCGAGCTTGCTTGCAGTCTTCAGTTTTCGTTTAATGACAATCTCTACATCATTATCTAAATCATTCAAAAATTGAAATAATCTATCAATTGAGAAGCCTGAAAGTCTGCCTCTCACCAATGCTGAAATTTTTGGTTGATCAATTCCTAAAAGTTCAGCAGCTTGGACTTGTGTTAATTTACGGAAAGTGATTGCTTCACTGATTTTGCGTGCTAGTTCAGCTTTCACTAATCTTTCTTCAGAATTAGGTAAACCTAAGTCAGCAAATACATTTCCACCGCTAGTATAAACGCTATTTTCTTTAGTCACTTATTTACTCCTTTTCTTTAGCAGCTTGTTTTGAATAGTCTTCCTGGGCGGCTTTTAACCTCTGTGCGCTCTTACAGTTAATTGTGTTTTGAGAAAAAGCTTTGCATCTAACAGCTAAAAAGTCACCACGCTGCGAATTGATTCACCTTTGTGCATCAATTCAAAAGCATGATTAATTTGCTCAATAGGCATCACATGGGTAATTAAATCATCAATATTTATCTTACCTTCCATATACCAATCAACAATTTTCGGCACATCTGTACGTCCTCTCGCGCCACCGAATGCTGAACCTTTCCAAACGCGCCCAGTTACTAATTGAAAAGGACGAGTACTTATTTCTTGTCCAGCACCAGCAACCCCAATAATCACACTGACACCCCAACCTTTGTGGCAGCATTCTAATGCTTGACGCATAATCTTGACATTACCGATACATTCAAAACTGTAATCAGCACCGCCTTTTGTTAAATCAACCAGATAGGGAACTAAATCACCCTCTACTTCTTGGGGATTGACAAAGTGCGTCATGCCATACTTTTCCGCTAAAGCGCGTTTGTTGGAATTAATATCCACCCCGACAATCATATTTGCTCCTACCATCCGTGCCGCTTGGATGACATTTAAACCAATACCACCCAAGCCGAAAACCACAATATTTGCTCCCGGTTCTACCTTGGCAGTATTGATGACTGCACCAACACCAGTAGTCACACCACAGCCAATGTAACAAACCTTATCAAATGGGGCGTCTTCCCGAATTTTTGCTAAGGCGATTTCTGGCAGCACCGTATAGTTAGCAAAAGTTGATGTACCCATATAATGATGAATCATCTGTCCATCAATGCTAAATCGACTAGTGCCATCGGGCATGACACCGCGTCCTTGAGTTAAGCGAATGGCTTGACAAAGATTAGTTTTGAAGCTTAAACAATATTCGCACTGGCGGCATTCGGGAGTGTATAGGGGAATTACATGATCTCCTGGTTTGAGACTGGTGACACCAGCGCCTATCTCCACTACCACGCCAGCGCCTTCATGTCCCAAAATTGCCGGAAACAAACCTTCGGGATCGTCACCAGATAGGGTAAAGGCGTCGGTATGGCAAACTCCGGTGGCTTTCACCTCAACTAGCACTTCGCCAGCTTGTGGCCCCGATAGTTGAACGGTTTCAATTGTCAACGGCTTACCTGCGCTGTAAGCTACTGCTGCTTTAACTTGCAACGTCAGCCCTCCTATATAGTTTTGTCATTTGTCATTTGTCATTTGTCATTTGTCATTGGTTATTGGGCATGGGTTATTCTCCTTGTCCTCTTGTCCCCTCACTCCCCACTCCCCACTCCCCACTCCCTACTCGCCACTCCTCTATAACAATAAATATTACTTTGTTAAAATATCATTCTCTAGCTAGATTGGTTAAAGGCGGTAACAGCTGTTTTGACAACGATGTAAACTGGATGTCAGCAGCAACCCCCAAATAATTTGTCCACCCCTCAATTAATACATTTTGTTACAGCTTATGAACCCTGCCCTAACTCAAATTGGCGCTCAAATGTCCAACCTGACTGGCGTAAGAGCAATCATGAAGGATATTATCGAAACATTACGAGCGGGTGCAGGGCAGCAGTTTATTAATTTGAGTGCTGGTAATCCGTTGATTTTGCCAGAGGTAGAACAATTATGGCGGGATTGCACTGCACAACTTTTGGCTAGCCCAGAATATGGTGAGGTAGTTTGTCGCTACGGCTCAAGTCAAGGCTATGCACCGTTAGTTGAAGCGATCGCTAACGACTTCAACAAACGCTATGGGTTAAACTTAAGCGATGCCTTCGGCAACGGTATAACCGAACGCAATATTCTCATCACCCCCGGTAGTCAAACCCTCTACTTCTACGCTGTTAATAGCTTCGGTGGCTATACCCCTAGCGGCGAGTTAAAACAAATCGTTTTGCCCCTCAGCCCTGACTACACAGGTTACGGCGGCATCTCCTTAGTTCCAAAAGCCTTAATCGCTTACAAACCGACTCTCGATATTGATGAAGCCGCCCACCGATTTAAATATCGCCCCGACTTCAGCCAACTGTCGATTACAGAAAATACAGGTTGTGTCCTCTTCTCTCGCCCCTGTAATCCCACTGGTAACGTCCTCACCGATGATGAGGTGAAAAAGATAGCTGCCCTGGCTGCGCCTTACAATCTGCCAGTGTTAATTGACTCAGCTTATGCGCCTCCCTTCCCAGCATTGAACTTTACCGAAATGACACCAGTGTTTGGTGATAACATCCTCCACTGCATGAGTTTATCGAAAGCCGGATTACCAGGAGAAAGGATTGGTATAGCCATTGGGGATGAAAAGTGGATTGAAGTGCTGGAGTGTTTTCAGGCAAATATGAGTCTGCATTCTTCACGTTACGGCCAAGCGATCGCAGCTTATGCAATCAACTCTGGCGCTTTAGTGGAAATTTCTCACACTGTCATCCGTCCCTTTTACCAAGATAAGTTTACCGTTTTAGAAACCAGCTTAGAACAAGCGATGCCCAAGAATTTACCTTGGTTCCTCCATCGTGGTGAAGGAGCAATTTTTGCTTGGTTGTGGTTACAGGATCTACCCATCAGTGATTGGGAATTTTACCAGCAACTCAAGCAAGTAGGTGTGATTATTGTCCCAGGAAGTACCTTCTTCCCCGGTTTAGACCAAGAGTGGGGCCACAAGCACCAATGCTTCCGCATCAGCCTTACAGGTACAGATGAAGAGATAGCCACTGCTATGCAACGTTTAGCAAAAGTGGCTGAAGAAGCTTATAAAGGTGCGGCGGTGAGTGCGTAGTGATGAGGGAGTGGGGAGTGGGGAGTGGGGAGATGAGGGGGAGCAGGGGGAGCAAGGGAGGCATAGGAAGAAAACTAATGACTAATGACTAATGACTAATGACAAATCAGATAATTGGCTAGAAATTGGTAAGATTGTTGCCCCTCAAGGATTATCTGGGGAATTACGGGTTTATCCTGTATCTGACTTCCCCGAAAGATTTGAGATACCGGGAAAACGTTGGTTGTTGCGTTCAGGTGACATAGAACCGCAACCAATCGAATTATTAACAGGACGTTACATCAGTAACAAAAACTTGTATGTAATCAAATTAGCTGGTGTGGAAAATTGCGATCAGGCGGAGGCGTTGCGCGGTTGTAAGTTAATGGTGCCAGCAAGCGATCGCCCCCAATTAGGCGAAGATGAATATCATGTCCTTGATTTGATTGGCTTGGAAGTCTTCATGCAAGCATCTGGCGAACTCGTTGGTACGGTAGTAGATATCATCCCGGCTGGCAATGATTTGTTAGAAGTAAAATTGCACCCATCTTTTACCACTGACAAACAACAAATAACAAATACTTCGGCTACGCTCAGTACAAGTTTTGAATTCGGAGCGAAGCGACGTGACTTTTGAATGCCTGAAGACGTTCCTAACTCCCACGATTTCCATCTTGTCCATAGGCTTGCCAAGCCAAGTCTAC
>NZ_JAIVFR010000071.1 GCF_020829685.1 Nostoc sp. CHAB 5715
CATTGGACGGAACATCGCAACTGAGTGCAGCTTTAAAATTTGGCGTAATTGGCATTCGCACCGTTTGGCAAGCCACAATAGAAGCACTAGAAAACAGCCTAGTATGTAGATAAATGTATTATATATTAAGTAGTTAATATTATTTGGAGTTTAAAAATTAGACATATACAAAGCAAATCTCTGAAATTTGTATAGCTAAAACATAATCCAAATAGTGCCAAAAATATGAATTATTGGAACTGCTGCTCAATTCAAGCGGATCTACAAAATTGACTTATCTAAAACAGACTCTAATGGCTATGTAGCCAAAGAAGAAGTTGGGGACTTGTTAAACATTCAAGACCCCGACGACCTGAATGGAGACGGCAAAACCACCTTTGACTTCCCATTTGTAACCATTGAAAATGTTTTAGTTGTTGACAAAGACACCATTTTGGTAGCTAATGACAACAACTATCCTTTCTCTACAGGTCGTCCTGGAAATGATCCTCAAAATCCAGTTATAGACAACAATGAAATTATTCTGTTAAAGCTGGAGAATCCCCTCAACCTTGCCCCTGGTTTAGGTCAACCTCAAGCTGAAGAAATTAATTCTGGCTCCAATAGCAGCGATGATATTACAGTTGAGCCAAATCAAACCTTATTTACAGGTGACGGAGCAGATTTTGTAGAGGGTAATAAAAGTAACACAATCCAAACTGGGAACGGTGATGACACTGTGGTGGTTGGTAGTGACTCCTCAGTGTCCACAGGAGACGGTAATGATCAAGTCTTTATTGGCACAAATGGCCCTGTTAACAACACTAGTGCTGATGGTGGTGTTGGTAATGACAAAGTTACCGTAGTTGAAGCCAATGGTGGTAATAATTTGTTTGGGGCAGCAGGTAATGATACTTTGACAGTAGTTGAAGGTTCGCGTCAACTGTCCTTCGGTGGCTCAGGTAACGATACCCTCACGAGTAACGGTAGCAATAACCGTCTCTACGGTGGTTCTGGGGATGACAAACTCTTCTCTAATCTCAATGACTCGTTGTTTGGTGGCGATGGTGATGATGTGCTATTCGCAGGTCTTGGGGGTGGCGATCGCCTCAGTGGTGGTGCTGGTATTGACCAATTCTGGATTGCTAATGCTAGTCTGCCAACTAGCAAGAACATTGTGACTGATTTTACCATCGGCATTGATAAAATCGGGCTTGGTGGTATTGGTGTTACTCAGTTTAGTGCTTTAACACTGTTGCAACAAGCTAGTGACACTTTGGTGAAAACCGGAACTACTGAGTTGGCTTTATTAGTTGGAATTACATCAACTAGCCTCACAGCAAATGATTTCGTTTTTTCTGCTAGTGTCATTTAGCCGAAAAATGATTACAGCTTAGATTCAACATTCAAAATTAGTTAAGCTGTAACAATTTTGCTAATGCGAGGGAATGATACTCCCTCGTTTTTTATATTGTTCACAAAACAAGTACTTTCGTTCACAACACAAGTCTTTTCGTTCACAACACAAGTCTTTTCGTTCACAACACAAGTCTTTTCGTTCACAACACAAGTCTTTTCATTCACAACACAAGTAGTTTCGTTCACAAAACAAGTACTTTCGTTCACAACACAAGTCTTTTCGTTCACAACACAAGTCTTTTCGTTCACAAGCAGATTTCAAGTTGGTGAGGTACACAAGCTAAGTCTGTTACCCAGGTATAAAGCAGTACGGTTCAGTTAGCCTAAAAACCTTAACCTGCGTAGGTTGGGTTGAACGAACGCGAATTTATCTCGTAGGGAAGTGAAACCCAAGCGTCTTGCGTTAATTGTTGGGTTTTGTTCCAATACAGTTCAGTTAAGGATTTTTGGTACTGATTTTAGACCTGTAGAGACGCTTTCGCGTCTCTACCAAGGTTTTTGGGCTGAACGGTATTGGGTTTTGTTCCTCAACCCAACCTACGATTATCCTTACAGCAGTTTTCATGTATTTGAACCACATCTGTTGTAGGGGTAAAGCGCATTGCTCATACGTGTCAACTTAACGTAAAAGCCATGTCCCGCAAGGAACTGAAGTTCCTTGCTAATAGCGAAAGTCATCTTTTGATGACTAAATATAGCCAAAAATCTTTAGTCTACTTCAGTAGACTTTAGCTATTAGCCTTGAACTTCAGTTCAGGGCGGGCGAGGAAGCCAACAGTTAAGCCATTTCTAGCTTAAGTTGACACCAATGAGCAATGTGCTTTACCCCTACCGCGTGGTCTATTTACCTGAAAATAGCTGTAACTGAACTGTATTGAGTTACAAAGAAATCCGGTCTGATTTCTGAGTAGAATTTCCGATGAAACTGTGATAAAACTAACTTTTGAGTCTCAGGATGTTTTCAAAAAGAAAATCGGAGTCCTATATCAGGGTGAAAATAGAGTCATGATTATTAACGGTACTTCAAGTAAAGATGAGTTATACACCAATCAAGATAACCAAGTTTTTGGTTTTGAGGGCGATGATACTCTAGATGCTTCCAATGGTAAAGGGAATAATTTGCTTGATGGTGGCTCTGGAAATGATCGCCTTTTTGGCAATAATAACGATACTTTAAGGGGCGGTGTTGGAGCAGATAGCTTATTTGCTGTAGGTAGTTCTGGCTTTAACACCCTTGAAGGAGGAGAAGACGACGACGAGCTTGTTGTAGTCGAAGGTAGCAACAACAAACTCGACGGCGGTTTAGGAAACGATGAACTCACAGTTTCAGATGGAAGCGGCTACAATACACTACTCGGTGGACTAGGTAATGATTTTCTAAATGTCTCCAATGAAACAGGTAATAACAGCCTTGATGGTGGTGAAAACGATGACGTTCTGATTGGGGGATTAGCTAGCGATCGCTTATTTGGTGGATCTGGTGATGATTCATTATACGGTGGTACAAAAGGCAGCCAACTCACAGGAGGTACTGGAGAAGACCGCTTTTATATCGCTAGTGCAGCCGTTCCTGATGTGCCTGTTGAAGTATTCGATTTTACCAAGGGTGAAGATAAAGTTCTAATTAGTGGAATTCCCGAAGTTAAAAAATTCTCAGATATCAAATTAGAGCAGGTAGGACTCGATACATCCATCAAAGTTAATATCAATAGTGCGTTGAAAGAGTTCGGGATTTTAAGAAATATCCAAGCCAATACTCTCACACCAGATGATTTCGACTATATAGTTGCAACTTTCTCAATTACTAATGCTTCAGCAACAGAAGGAAATGCTATTACCTTCACCATCAACCGCGCAGAAGATACTCAAGCTGAACAAAGCGTAACTGTATCTACATCTTTAACCGCAGAAGATACTGCCAGTAGCACTGACTTTACAGCCAAAACTGAGACTATCACCTTTGAATCGGGAGAAACCCAGAAAAGCTTCACAGTTCAAACAACTCCAGATTTCCTGTTCGAGGAGAATGAAACTTTCACTGTCAGTTTGAGCAATCCCACAAATGAGGCAATTGTTAATTTTAATAGTGGGACAGCTAAAGGAACTATCAACGATGATGATGATGATCCCGATCCTGTAGTTACGATTACCCAGACTGGCGATAGCACAAATGTCACCGAAGGCGGTACAGATGACAGCTACTCACTGGTACTCGGTAGCCAGCCAAGTGCTGATGTCACTATTACTATCAGTAGCGGTAAGCAAATCAAAACTAGTACTCAGGCTCTCACTTTCACTGCACTGAATTGGAATGTAGCGCAAAATGTGACGGTAACAGCAGTAGATGATGTGGTGATAGAAGGCGATGATAGTGAGACTATCCAGCATACAGCTACAAGCAGTGATGCTAATTATGATGGGATTGCGATCGCCTCTGTCAACGTTGGCATCACTGATAACGATATCCCACTATCAAAGAGTGCTGATAGTGATGTCTTCACCGTCAAAGGTAATGGCGATAAAGCAAGACTCTCAGTAGAACTGACAGATCCCAGTTCTAATCAGCTATATGAACTGGGAGTATTTACCGTAGACAATCAACAGGGAAATATTGGTGATATTGCCCCTGGTGCTACTGGTTATGCCGAAGCCGCCGTGCAACGAGCCAAGGTGATTTTTTCCTCTCTCGCCAATATCCCCAATGGCTTTAATCGCAACTTAACAAGTTTGGTACAATTTACCTCTGGTGAACAGATCAGATTTTACGTAGTAAGCAACAGCACCACTGATAGTATTTTGGCAAGACAAACTGCCATAACAGACATCCTCTTTTCTGACCCAATAAATCTGAAAATCGACAGCTTGAGCGATGGTAGTTTTTCTCTAGCTTGGAATGGTCAGAATTTCAAAGTGAAAATTCAAGCTTTCAAAAATTGCTGATGATATCTTTAACTGACTTTACGGTGAATCGAGAAGCAGCTTTCAATAATTTCATCGGCTTCTATCTTGTGGCTGATGAGAATGGTGGCATTGACACTAACTCAGATGGCAAGGCAGATATTCTCGCTGGACAAGCTGGTTATACTGAAGCAGCAGTTCGTGGGCGTGTTGCAGGCATTGACCTGACAGTTAACAACCAAGGTACGGCAACTTACACTGGAACTTTCCAACCTGGTTCCATCTTCGCACCATTTATTATTGCTAATGGTGGACTTGATGGTTTACTTGATAGCAATTCAAATAACGATCCGGCAGTTTACTTCCCATTCTTGGCATCTAACACTGACAAAGTAGATCACATTCGCTTATTAGGAAATAACATCTTTGGTTTTGAGGATTTATCAAGTGGTGGTGATAACGATTTTAACGATGTTATTGTGGGAGTTAATTTGAGTATAGCCTAGTATATGTTAAACATTGTCCCAGTAACGGTACAATTAGAGGCGATCGCTTTTTCCTAACTACAAGTCTCTGATTCAGCGCAAATTGTTTGATTCACACCTTGGGCATTGCATAGCGATGTCTACGACGGGCTACGCCTACGCTTGAATTCATACTTCAATTATGCAACGCCAGATTTTCTATATAAACTAAAGCAAAATTAAAGTCTGCTGGCTTATACGCTTCTCGAAGCATTTGTCGCCGATTGGTTTTAGTGCGGCGATTATCTACAACATAATTAAGAGAAGGTTCATCAACATCAAATACTAAGTAGCTGAAAATCAGCATAAAACAAAACACTGTAATCTTTTCAGAAAACAGGGTTTTGTTTTATTTTTTATTTGGTGGCGGGAAGTGGATTTGAACCACTGACCTTCGGGTTATGAGCCCGACGAGCTACCAGGCTGCTCTATCCCGCGTCGCTCCTAACTTTTATAGCATAACCTATAGTCAAGAGTTTGGCAACTACAAAAATGATAATTCTCCAATTACTTCTAAACGTTTGTATTTTCCCAAGGTGACAAACTTTTCACAGAGGCTTTCGGCAGCGCTAGGACTAATCCAACCCATTTGCTGGAGTAAGTGAATAGCCACGGCGTATTTTGCTCGTTTTGCCCCATCCATGACTTTGATTGCCAATCCCAAGCCTTCACCGAGTCTACCAATGCACTGCACTCCTTCAGCACCAGTTTTACTGACCAGTTCCCCTGGAGTTAAGCGCATCAGTTCCGTATCAAATTCTCCATCTCCTGCTACCATAGCGGGGTGATGAGTCATCGCCCGGACAATGCGCTCCATATCCAAGTTGGTACTAGAGGCTAACAGTGCATACAAAGATGCCATGTGACCGAGTTGCATCAGATAAGTTGGTGCGCCACAGTCATCATGAGCGCTGATAAATTCTTCAGCTGGCATTCGCAGCAATTCTGCTACTTTGCCCAAAATCAACTGCTGTATTGGGTGCTTGCGATCCAAGTAGTTATTCAAGGGCCAATGGCGTTGTTGACACACGGCTAACATTCCCGCATGTTTACCAGAGCAGTTGTATTCCAGAGGACTGTGCTTATCTTCAGGAACTGGACACTGGAGTATAGTTGGGTCAAGATCAGCCCGCCAAAGGATGTTAAATACCTGTCGGACTTGATCTATTCTTCCTTTATGGGAACTTGTGATAATTGCTAAGTCGCGATCGCTGAGGTCATAGCGTTCCAATGTACCTGTAGTGGTGACTGCGAGTGCCTGAAATGGTTTGAGCGCTGAACGGATAAATGCAGCAGTTTCAGAATTTCCGGCAACGGTTAGAACCCGTCCTCGTTCGTCGCATACAACAGCCTGGACTATATGCCTGGATTCAATAATACCTTCCCGCAGCAACCGGACTTCCAGTGCTGTGGCTTGAGTTCGTTTTCCCATTGTCATGGGTTTATTTTTATCACCTTTTTTAATTAATTAGTCATTGGTCATTAGTCCTTAGCTAATGACTAATGACCAATGACCAATGACTCTTTAAAACAAATGCCAAACTATAGTACCAATAACGTACATTCCCGCCAAGCCAGCAAAGGTAAATTGTAACCGCCGCAGAATAGGTTTGATTTCGTATGCGACAATCAAGCGATCGCGGTTGAGGATTTCCTGTGGTTTTGTCCAAGTTTGACCGTCGTACCAGCCCGACTCTTCATAAAATACTGTGGGGCTGGAAAGGCGATCGCACACGTAGAACCAGCCTAAGTATAATCTTACCAGTGCCAGTACTACCCCAACACTCGCTGCTGCTGCACCACAGAGGATAAAATGTGCAATATACTTGTGAGGGGGAAAACTTGCCGCAGCTACAGGCCCTGCGAAGAGCCAAGATAAACCCCAAATCCAAGCTATTTTCGTGATATACTCGCGCAAATCTAAAGTGCAATCACGAAACAGCCAGGAAGTTTTTAACTCTTCGTACTCATTAAGCGGTTGTTGGTCTGTAGGAACTGGGCAATTTGAAACCGAAGACCTAATCATGTTGGCTTACCCTCACCTTCATCAGATTCTGGAAGGAAAATGCGCTCTGCATGAATCCAAAACGCTTCTAAATTATAAAACTCCCGTTCCTTGGGCATCATGATGTGAACGATCACATCACCGTAGTCTTGTAGTACCCAACTCCCCTCGACTTTTCCTTCTGTCCTTATAGGACGACGTTGCAACTCAGTTTCGACTTTTCCTTCAATTGCTTGAGCGATCGCCCTTACTTGTACCCTAGAATAGCCAGTCATCATCACAAAGTAATCAGCCAAGTAAGATACCTCTGCTACTTTGAGCAATATAATTTCACCTGCTTTGCGATCTGATCCAGCCTTTGCGATCGTTGCAGCTAATTTTCCGCTCGCCTCTTCGGTTTGGGCGTGGCTCTTTGCCACACTCTTCGTCAGTGGGACAGATTGTAATGGGAAATTTCCTTGGAAATAATCAGTCATTAAACCTCAAGTGCTTTCTTTTGAAACAATTGTTTACATTTACTTACAAATCACAAACAATTGATCTGAAAATGTGTCAATAGGTTTTTTTGAATACTAACAAAAAAACGGGTGTCTATGGGGGCTAGTTTGATAATTGACTGCTTAGATTTCGACATCAGCAATCAGCAGTTGCGGATGATTATTGTGCAGCGATAAATCGTTCAAAGATTTTTGCAAATTCGCCCGGATTGAAAGGGATCGTGGCAAGAACTCGATCGCGATAGTACAGGTCGTTTAGGTCGGTAGTGGGACGTTCAAGAGGCATGATATTGTTCTCTATTAAAGATAACGTTTGGTTGAGATGAGGAAGTTTGACAATACCAGTCATCTATTACCACAAAATCATCCAATACCACAAAAATTATTATATGTCAATAAAGTCGAAATAATGCCCAGATCCCCCACTTCTCACCAGAAGTCGGGGATCTATCTCCCAAGGGTTTTATGTTTAATTACGTTAACCTCAAAATCTAAATATAAGGAGATTTTGAGGACATACCCCACTGAAAGCTCACGTATGCAATGTAACTCTGTTACGGAGATTAAACTTCTTGTTTCGTAACTATGCCTGTGGACTGAATTGCTCGACGATCTGCCATCAATGAATAACACAACGACTCATATTGATTTAAAGCTTGCTCAAAAGCATAGTTTTCAACTGCATATTGGCGACTTTTATAACCCAGAGTTTTAACTTTTTCGGGGTTTTGGTACAAATCCAAAATTGCCATTGCTAAAGCTTGAGGATCTTCTGGAAGCACGATAACTCCGCCGCCACTTTGCTTGATAGCTTTTGCTGCCGTACCATTATCGGGAACAGAAGCAACCAAAGCTCGTCCACTGGCAAGTAGCACTTGAATTTTTGACGGCATATTGAAGGATACAACATTTTTCTTTTGCACCACTAAACCAACATCAGCAGCTGCTAACATTTGTGGCAAAGATTTGCGGAGTTGGAATGGCAGTAGCAAAACATTATTTGCGCCGCAGTCTAAACATTCCTGTTGCAATCGCTGTAAACCTTTTGCCTCTCCAACGATGACAAAAACAATATCTGGGATATGGCGTAACACAGAAGCAGCTTTGACAACGCTTTCTAAGCCTTGGGTTAGGGCAATGTTGCCAGAATAAAGTACTACAAATTTGCCATTTAGGTTATGTGCGGCGCGGAAAGGATTATTTTCTTTAGGCAAAGGGCGGATAAAATTGACATCAACCCAGTTGGGAATTTGCACAATTTTGTCAGCTTCTACGCCCTTAGTTCGCAAATTGTCCACAAACCCATCGGCGATGACGCTAATTTTACTGGCAGTGTGGTAAGCAAATTTTTCCAACTCTGTAAATAACTTTATAAGCAATTTATTTTTCAGTAGACCGACATGGACGGCTGCTTCTGGTAATATATCTTGTAGATTTAAGATTACAGGACAAGCACGTAACCATCCTAAAAGAGCGACTGGTACACAGCTTGGCAAGGATGGCGATGTCGAGAGAATAACATCTGGACGCCAACCGATGAGGGCAGGCACAAAACTAGTGACAACGAAACTAGCATCTAATAACATCCGATCTAATAAATTGGGTTGGGGACGAATCCAAACGTAACTGCGTTGAATTTGAACGCCATTTTTGTATTCGTTGAGATACCACTTGCCCCGATATTCCTGGTAAATTTGACGCTCAGGGTAGTTGGGCATAGCGGTGATTACGCGCACTTGATGCCCACGCTTCACTAGTCCCTCTGCTAATTCAGTCATCAGTGGGGCAATACCAATTGGCTCTGGATAGTAGTTGTAGGAGTAAATTAAAATTCGCATAAAAATTAGTCCGAAGTATCCCAGAATGCCAACAACCTGGAAATCACCTTTGAAGGGGCGACTGGCACAAAATTCATCCTCCAAAACTTCAACTTAGAAAACTTGGATAACCTGAAAGCTTCTGGAACAAGACCAGATATTGGTAATATCTTGTTTGATGGGCAAACTAGCATTACCACTAGCTTTAATGTCCTAGATGCCAACTCCACTGCAACGAGTCTAGGGGTCAAGAACACCGTAACCTTTCTCAATGACCTATCCAACAACATTAAGGGTTTAGATAATTCAGATGATGTCATTAATGGTCAGGATGGTAATGACAAAATCGACGGCTTAAGTGGCAACGATTTGCTGCGCGGTGGTACAGGCAATGATACCCTCATTGGTGGTGCGGGGAATAACACCCTCGTTGGTGGTATTGATGGCGATTACTTAGACGTTAACTCTTCAACAGGCAATAACCTATTAGATGGTGGCGATGGCAATGATACTCTCTCGGCCTTAGGTGACTACGATGTGGTGTCTGGTAATAACACCCTCAACGGTGGCGCTGGTAACGATAGCTTGAGTGCTGACAGTTCAGCAGGCAATAACCTACTCTCTGGTGGCAATGGCAATGATTCTCTTAGCGTCTCTGGTGGCTACTATAACCCTGAAGTATCTGGTAATAACACCCTCAACGGTGGTGCTGGTAATGATAGCTTGAGTGCTTTCTATTCAACAGGCGATAACTTCCTGGATGGTGGCGATGACAATGATTATCTTAACGTCAATCTTGCCAATGGTAATAACACCCTCAACGGTGGTCTTGGTGACGATTCTTTGAGTGCTAATATTTCAACAGGCACTAATCTGCTCTCTGGTGGCGATGGCAATGATTCTCTTAGTGCGTCTAACTTCGAGGGCTACAGGTTTGATAACACCTCTGGCAATAACACCCTCAACGGTGACGCTGGTGACGATTACTTGAATGTTAACTATTCACGAGGCGCTAATCTGCTCAATGGAGGCGATGGCAATGATACTCTCACAGGCTCTAGCTACGGCTACGGCTACGGAGGAAAGTGTTATATCTGCACTGGCAATAACACCCTTAACGGTGGTACTGGTGCGGATAACTTGAATGTTGACTATTCATCAGGCGATAATCTGCTCTCTGGAGACGATGGCAATGATACTCTCACTGCCTCTGGCTACGAGTACGACGAACAGGGCGAGTCCGGCAAAGGAGTCTATCGCAGAGCATCAGGAAATAACACCCTCAACGGTGGTGCTGGTGCTGATAACTTGATTGTTGATTATTCAACAGGCACTAATCTGTTGGATGGTGGCGATGGCAATGATACTCTTAGTGCCTATGGCGCATTAGGCAATAACACTCTTTATGGTGGTTTTGGTAATGATATCATCACGGGTGGAAACGGTAATGACACCCTCTATGGAGGGGATGGTACTGATACCTTTGCTTTCAATAGTTATAATCAGGGCATTGATATTCTTTATGACTTTAACGCCACTAATGAGTTGATTCAGGTATCGGTTGCTGGTTTTGGTGGCGAGTTAGCAGCACCTTCACTTAAGCCAAGTCAGTTTACCATCGGAACATCTGCAATCACTAATGCTCAACGATTCATCTATGATAATGTTACAGGTGCATTGTACTTTGACCAAGATGGTAGTGAGTCTGCATTTACTCAGGTAAAATTTGCACAATTATCTGCTGGATTATCACTAACCGAAAACAATTTTGTGGTTGTTTAATTGTGATTGGCACTCCATTACTTTAAGCACAGATTGCGAGGTGCAGAAAATACCATCTCGCACTCGACTGACTTTTCCCGTTAAGTCTTGAAAGGCTTACTGACAAAGGATTTAATAAACAGCACAGCATATACGGTAATTTTAATAAAAATCAATTGATATCATGTCCGCTTAATCACTTACAATATGTCATTGCGAGTGGAACGGAGTGGAACGAAGCAATCACAATGACTCTGCGATTACTTCATATCATGTCCGCCAAATTACCCATAATAAAAGAACCCCACCCCCAACCCCTCCCCGCAGGCGGGGAGGGGAGACAAAGCACAGCTTTGGCGGGGTGGGGTTCTTCGGGTTTAATAAGCAATCAAGCGGACATGATATAATACCAATTCTGTATGAAGATGCACATAATAAGACCCCCTGTAGTCCCCCGATGCTTTGGGGGGACGGCGTAGCCGGGGGGTAAATATATGCAGCTTTACAAAGAAACGGTATCAGTTACTTGCAAACTGCTGTAAAAAGGAAAATGGTAGTATCAGATGATAAAGTCATAGCTACTACCATTTATTCTATAAATAATATTTGTCCCACCCCAGCAAGAGATAACAATCAGAATATGTTATTTTGCATCAGGTGGGATTTTTGTTTAGCTATTGCACATCGCGTCATTAAAAGGTAGAAAAACCCATATTTTTGGGATAATGTCTAACTTCAATTCGCCCTTAAAGTTATGCAATTGGCATTAAGCAACTGGGAAACCGCCGTTATTAGTTACCAAAATTTGGTATATTGCCTTGTTGTGGAATTCCATAACTAGCGGAATCGAAGCTGCCAGCCGTTGGAATTCCATAACTGGCGGAATCGAAGCTGCCAGCCGTTGGAATTCCAGAGCTACCCAAACTAAAGCTGCCTTCTTGTGGAATTCCATACTTATCAAAGTCGAAGCTGCCTTCTTGTGGAATTCCATACTTATCAAAGTCGAAGCTGCCTTCTTTTGGAATTCCATACTTATCAAAGTCGAAGCTGCCTTCTTTTGGAATTCCATACTTATCAAAATCGAAGCTATCAGCCGTTGGGATGCCAAAAGCGCCTCCAGGTGCGAAAGGATCGCTGGGGTTGCTAGCCTGACCACCACCATTAACGGGATTACCAGGAACAGAATTTGTATTAGATGCCATTAGAGTTAATCCTCCTATTAGGACATAAATTTTGCTTCATTAATAAATGTCAAAAAAGCATAATTAAGCTTCCTTTGTAGCTTTTTTCTTGTTTTTTTAATTGCTAATATTGAGCTTTTTTGACTAAATCACAGAGTGTTTTTATGAAAATTACTAACTAAAAGAAACCTGCGATTAATGCTGGTTATGCCAATAAATATAAAAAAATTAATTTATTTTTACAATGAAAAATCTTTAGATGCTTGTGCCAAATCTTTCGATGCTTGTGTCAAATCTTTAGATATTTCTACTACTGGAATTTGCAGGGTAATATCAAATCCAATTGAACAACCACACTAAAAATAAGCTACAACCCATTCTGTTACTTGATTGAAACTATGTGCAATCAGCCGGATTTGATATAAGATCATTTAAATTGGTATAAATCAGACTTGACAAATGGGCATCATGAGTAAAAAGACAGCAATGCTGTTTTAAAAATTTCAAGGAGCAGATTACTCTTATATAGGACTAATATTTGATTTCTGAAAAAGCTCGGTACAACTCGAAAAACCTAATTCCTTATTCCCTACTCCCTACTCCCCACTCCCCGCCTACGTAAATAATTTCAAAAATCAAATACGATTCCTATAGCAATCCGATTTGATTACGTGAAAAAATCTAGGCAGATGTAGGGTGCGTCAGGGCGGAGTCCGTAACGCACCAAAGTGTAGATTTATCTTTAATTTTTAATTTTTTGACGATGGTTAGCAGCTTGTAATAACAGAGATTCGGCAAAAGCGATCGCATCATTTGCAGATTTACCACCAGCTAACTGTGCTAATTCTTGTCGGCGAGTGGTTAAATTATCCAAGGTAGTAACTCTTGGATGCGGCGAAGAATTTTGTAGACAAAAACGCTGATAGTGCTTCTAGTACGCTTGAACCAACTCACGGCTAATTCGTAATTACGAATTACGAATTACCTAAAGGGGTTGACGGCTAGACCG
>NZ_JAIVFR010000720.1 GCF_020829685.1 Nostoc sp. CHAB 5715
AAGACTGCATTTCGCTTGGTTGAAGAAAATTTGCTGGTGACAGATAGGTTACTGACACTCATGGAGGAAGTTCCTAGCGGTGGTAAGCAAGTTCATGATGCAAATATTGTCGCCACGATGCTAGTTTATGGCATTCCTCAGTTACTCACTCACAACATAGGTGATTTTGCAAGATTTTCTGGGTTAATTACTGTCTTACCATTACAAGGTTAGATTGCTTGTTGTTACTAAGGAGTGAAAATTTACTTCACGTTACGAAATGCAGTCTTTTGGTAATTGTGCAATCCTACTGATTAATCCCAAACACTTCTGCGTTCCCAATATTGAGCAACTCTTTTTTCCCACTGCTCCCAGTAATCTTTAATGACTGCTGATTCAAACCAAAATACCTCTGCTGGCATTTCTGGAATCGCTACTACCAACAGAGCGTGCTTTAGTTGAATGCCGTAATCTCGATAATACTCGTTAGCTGCTCCTATGTACGCTGTAAGTTGCAGTGGATGTTCGTATAAATGCTCAATTGAGCCTTTGGGTTGGTCTGCTGTTTTCCACTCGCAAATACAGGGAATACCTTGATAGCTGGCAATACAATCAACTTTGCCAGAATAACCCAAATTATGATGAAAAACAGAGCCTTCCACAAGTCTAACTGTGTCGATTTGTTGTAAAACTGGCTTGATACTCTCCCAATAAGGGCGACTCGCTTCGGGACAAACAGGGTTTTGACCAAGGAGGTAGCGCTCAATTTGTTTGTGTGTTTGGGTTCCCCGACGACTAGCAGTTGTAGTAATGCGGGTAGCTTCTTCTGTTCCAACACGCGCTTTCCAGTTTAATAATCTGTCTCTGTCTGCTTGTGATTTGGTGGCATTAAGTATTGTAGTCACGCTGGGAAAACGATTTCCCTTGGCATCTACATAATATTGTTTACCATTTTCTCTCTTAGATGTGGCATTAATGCGTGGTAGCAGTTGGGTATCAAATTGCATTATTAATTCGTAATTCGTAATTCGTAATTCGTAATTAAGAAAGTGGCGATTAGAAATTTCAGTTCATCTTCCACACAGGCAAAACTTGCTGGAAGCATCTCAATTTTGCAATTTTACCAAGATCGTAGATGGTCATTGCGAATGAAGCAATCGCAACAACCGTACTTTGCGATTGCTTCTCTACGAGACGCTCCGCGAACGCTCCACTACGTTCCGCTCGCAATGACAAATTATATTTTTACACATTTGGGATGCTCCCCAACTTGCTTTTGCAGGTTTTAAAACTTTAATTTTTATTAGTCCGCGTAGGTAGACTACTGGTCTGTCAACCCAAAAATGACGGGTGAAGGTGGGGAGTAGGGAGTGGGGAGTAGGGAGTGGGGAAAGAGTTTTTTGTGTTTCTCAAATAGGAGTCCTATAGTACGCTGAATTTCTCAAGAATGAACTTAAATAAAAGTTTATTTAATGTTTTATAGAAAATATCCTACTTTTCCTACTTAACCCACTTTTAAATGTTGGCTTCAACACGATAGTGTGGAAGTTCTAAAAGGGTGCATCGCAGTTTTTATTATTCGATGAAATAATAAAATTTAATATGTCATTGCGATCGCACTACTATCTTCTCTATTTTCCAGCAAAATATTGACTTTGAAATTTGCGGTCTGTGATTCTGCTAAAGTATTGATTTCCATGAAGTTTAGACTTTGACTCATTTATTAGAATCACAGCTTTAGCCTTACTGTTCTAGCTGCTGGAAACACGAACTATCTGCCTCAACCCTTAACAGACTTAAGCCATCATCACAAGATTCTTACTGCATTCTATCGATTGTGCGATACTGAATTGCTTCCGCCAGATGATTGGTTTTTACCTCATCTTCTGCCGCTAAATCTGCAATAGTTCGTGCTACTTTGAGAATGCGATCGCTTGCTCTTGCTGATAAACCTAATTTTCTAATTGCTACTTCTAATAAACTGCGACTAGTATCATCTAGCTTGCACCATTTCTGGAGATGACGACTCTGCATGTGGGCATTGCAACGCAGATTTGCTTCTCCTTGGAAACGGGTAACTGCGCGATCGCTTGCTTGTTGAACCCGTTCCCGTACTGATGTTGATGCTTCTCCAGTCGGTTGTTGGGTAATCTCCTCTGGTTTCAAGCGATTCACCGCAACTTGTAAATCAATTCGATCCATCAACGGCCCAGAAAGTTTTGCCCAATATTGCTCACGTTGACGGGGAGAACAAGTACATTGTTGGATGGTATCGCCATAGTAACCGCAAGGACAGGGATTAGTACTCGCCACCAAAGTAAACTGCGCGGGAAACATTACTGATAGTTTGGTGCGGGAAATTGTCACATAACCATCTTCCAAAGGTTGACGCAGAAATTCTAAAACATCACGTTTAAATTCCGTGAGTTCATCCAAAAAAAGCACACCTCTGTGAGATAATGAGATTTCCCCAGGACGAGGAAAGCTACCACCACCCACAAGAGAAGGCCCGGATGCTGAGTGGTGGGGACTGCGAAAAGGGCGATCGCGTACCAACGAACCGCGATTTTTCAATAAACCAGCCACCGAATGGATGCGAGTCACTTCTAAAGATTCGGCAAAACTCAAGGGCGGTAAAATTCCTGGTAAGCGCCGTGCTAACATGGTTTTCCCACTACCAGGCGGCCCGACAAAAATTAAATTATGACCACCAGCAGCAGCAATTTCTAAAGCACGACGCGCATGAGCCTGTCCTTTCACATCATGCAAATCTGCGCCAGGGTAAGATACTGTTGCTATCTCTGTTGTATGATCAATTTGCACAGGTTTGTAACGTCCGGGATTATTTAAAAAATCCACCACATCAGACAGATGCTTGCAGGCGTAAACAGCCAAGTCTTGAACCACCGCCGCTTCTTGGGCATTATCAGCAGGGATTACTAAACCTGCAATTCCCATCTTTTGGGCTGCTGCTGCGATGGGTAAGACACCAGCCACCGGACGCAAACTGCCATCCAGAGAAACTTCGCCCAAGAATAGATAATCCCCCAACAAATCAGCGCTAACTTGCTCAGAAGCCGCCAAAATTCCTACACTAATAGGCAAATCGAAACAGGGGCCTTCTTTCCGTAAATCTGCGGGAGTTAAATTGATCACAATTTTTCGCATGGGAAAGGCGAAACCTGCATTCTTCAGAGTTGCTTTGACTCTTTCTCGTGATTCTTGAATCGCTGAATCTGGTAGTCCCAAGACAACAATTCCCGGTAATCCCCCTGATACATCGACTTCTACGCCTACTTTGACGGCATCGATGCCCACAATTGATGCACTCCAGACTCTGGCAAGCATTTATTATATAACAGTAAACCTTTCAAATCTCTAGCAGATGAGTTGGTAGATTGGCATTAGTGAAATTACAGAGACGATTTTTTGAGGAAAATAGTTACACCAATTTTTAGGTAAATAGACCACGCGGTAACACTGCATTATATCATGTCAGCTTGATTGCTTATTAAACCCGAATCACCCCAAAGCATCGGCTACGGTGTACACACAACTCGGAAAAACTTCATCTATCAAAAATTTGCAGTGCGTTACGCTGGCGTGACAAAGCTAAATTCTTGCAATCATGGCGCTGGCAATTGTTATTTCGGCGAACGCAATTGTTATTTCGGCGAACGCAATTGTTATTTCGGCGAACGCATTTGTTATTTCGGCGTATCCATAACGCACCCTACGAAACTACTAGAATTGAAACCTATGCTGGTCATACTTGTGTGTACACCGTAGCAAAGCATCGGGGAGGGGATTAAGGGGAGCCAGTGACGGGTACGCAGGGGTCTCCCCAAGTGGAGCATCTGGCGTGTGGGGTGCAATGACTATGGAATCATAACGAATTACCCGGACATGATATAGGAATCGTATTTGATTTTTGAAATTATTTACGTAGGCGGGGAGTGGGGAGTAGGGAGTAGGGAATAAGGAATTAGGCTTTTCGAGTTGTACCGAGCTTTTTCAGAAATCAAATATTAGTC
>NZ_JAIVFR010000721.1 GCF_020829685.1 Nostoc sp. CHAB 5715
CGAAGACACAATCTTCCCGCTCGACCGCGCCAGCCCGGTCCACGGAACATAGCCGGGGTCAAAGCTCATCGCGGCGCATTTCTGAGATGGTTGTGCAAGTTGATGAAATGCTCGAAGCAGACGAACCTGTTCGTAGGCAATGCGTTCTGTATCCAGCAACATCTTATGAAGGTGGAGTAATTTATTTCGTAAATCACGCAGATATTGATGTTGACGTATTCTTTGTGAAAGTGTATTAGAAGTCAATGTTACTCATCCTTTCGTTACGATAGTCTTGAATGGCTTAAATAATTGCTGCGTCAGTATTCATCACGAATAGACTGTAGCGAACAACTGGTTTGTTGAGTGATACACTAGCGATGAGTAGCATATCCAATGGTGGCATAGACGCTCGCCGCTTCTTCCTTTCTCTTCTGTACCAGAGGCTATGCCAACAAGACGCTCCACTCACCGTAGGAGTACGGGAGTGGCACTCAACAGACATTGCCAGTTCCTCACTGTCTTGTGCAAACAGCACCATTAACCATCTGCCCAACCTCAGTTCATGTATTTGGTTTCCTTGTTAAAGCATATAAGAATCAACATATCTTTTTATAACCGTTATATCTTATATTTGATTAATCATATATTAGCATAAACTTATAAGAAGTACATAGTGTAGAACCTATTGAGAAAATATCAATTATGGGAAAACCGTTTTAATGTCGCTAGCATACGTAATTCTAGGTCTTCTTCAGCAGCAGGAAATGACGGGCTATGACCTCAAAACGAGCTGCTTTGATCAATGCATTGCCCATTTGTGGCCAGCAGACCAGGCACAAATTTACAGAACTCTCGATAAGCTAGTTGAGCAAGGCTGGATTACCTGTACGATTGAGATTCAGCGCGATCGCCCTAACCGCAAAGTCTACAGCGTAACGGAGCCAGGGAAAGCCGAATTCGCCCGATGGCTTGGAACTCATCAGCCCTTACCGACTGTAAGAGAACCAATGCTAGTCCAGTTGCATTTTGCAGATCAGTTGCCGAATGAAACCATCATTTACCTACTGGAGCAACAATTAGCGGCTCGAAGCAAAAAGCTTGCTGAATGTGAAACCATCGATTTGCCCTCACTTGGTGATGAGTCTGCCAACCGGGAGCAAGTAATGCAAAGGCTTGTACTGGAGTTGGTAATCCGAAGAGAACAGACTTATATTGATTGGTTGAAGATAGCACTCAATGTTATCACTCACCAAAAGCCTTATGCATCACATTACCAGATTCTTTGACACTAGTAAACTCAGCGAGTTCCTCACGAAACTCGCTGGTCTTCAAAACCGTGCTTAATAGTTTCCCATTACACGGCTCCTCAAGGAATCGGAGATTTCAAAAAATATCGCTTACGGCTTCAAGGATATTGAGCATCAAATGACGGATCAGAATAATGAACTCAGAGAAATCAAAGCTTACTTAATCCGAAATCGGAATACGTCTGAGAAAGAGAGCTAGCACCCCCCCAATAGACTCACTGGGGATTCGATTTAGGTGGATTTTGTTATTTTCCAGAGTAAGTAGTTTATCTGCTGTAATTTTGAGTTATAAATTTTCTCAATTCCAGCTTTTAAGAAGTCAGAGGGACTAAATAAGAATATGTCACTAAAGCCATTAGTAATTTCAGGTAATTTATTTTTCTCTATAATTTGAAATCGTACTTTTGGATCAACTAAGTGACCTAGAATTTGTATTGCTGGAATTATGCTATCATCAGTAATTAAAAGCGGTTTATTACCTTGACTCACCATGTTAGCAACTTTGGGAAATTCTTGGTATTTTTCTGGAAATTTGTTCCACCAAATCTGGGCTTGAGAACTGATCGTACAAGATATGATTCCGCTCATGATTACCATGAACGCTACAAGTGACCAGAGCTTTTTTTGCCAAACTTTAGTAGAAATAGATGTGAGTTTAGTGCTAAATAAGTAAGCAACAGCTAACTGTATACCTAAAACTGAAGGAAGTGTATATCGACTAGTAGCGTATCGTTTTTGAAAGACGAAATCCACTATCAGTAAGGGAAGCCCTACAGATCCAATCGAAGTCAAGACAAATAACCAAACTTCCTTAGAGGTTCTTCGACAGAGAACATAAATTGAATAGAGTATTAAAGCTAAAATAATTAAAATAACAGGAATTAAGACAATCTTAAGTTTTCCTGGATCGCTAGGGCTAATACCTAAATCAAGAAATGTACGACTAAAGATTCCAGCCCACCTTATAGCTGATGCAAATAATGTTTGTTTAACATTCGCCCAACTTACTGTTTCTGGCTGAGGGTTGGTAATAATAATCCAAATCCAAGGTACGAAAGTTATAAACCCTGCAAGCGATGAAATTAGGTAATAAATCGATGTTTTACTTAATCGGAAGCGTTCGATTGTAATTACATAAATTCCTTGCCCAAAAGCAACTAATGTAAAAAATATATGAGTATAAAACCCTAATGATAATGTTGCTGCATAAATGCACCAACTAACCTTTGTTTTAAGGCGCATAGCTCGCAGCAGTGCTACGCTCGATATTAAGATGGTTACTATCCATAAACTATATGCTCGTACTTCTTGTGCATACACGACATGAATAGGTGAAACGGCTACCAACGCCATAGCTATCCACCCTACTAGTGAAGACTCAAATAATTCTTGGCATAGCCAATAAATACAAGAAAAGGTAAGCAGACTAATAAATGCGGAAAAACTTCTCGTCACTGCTACAGAATCGCCAAACCACTCTACCCAAAACCGGATCATCACAATGTATAGTGGCAAAATCTGTGAGTCTTCTAACATAACCCCTTTAATTGTATCAATTGCGTTTTTTTCAGGATTTGGATACTGGTAGTGATGCAAATCTTCTATGGTGAGCAAACGACCATTACTTAACTGCTGATTCATTTCTGACTGCATGTAGCCAGATATGCGTAATGAGGAGAAAACTTCATCGCCCCAATAAAGTTTTTTCTCAATATTGACGAAGCGAAAAAATACACCTGTGATTAATACGATGATAATTAAAAAACGTAGTAAAGATTGAGAAATAAACCAGTTCTGTGAAAATTGCTTTTTCATATAGTTTTAAATCTCCTCAAAGCCTTAATAAATGCTGAGTAAATTTTATTATTGACAAAATCGTTTTTTAGAAGGCATTTTGCTTTCTAAGCTACTCTCAAAGATATTGCAATACGACTGCTAGATTCAGTTTCAGGTTCATCAAATTGCAATTTATGGATATTGTCACACACTTTGGAAAGTATGAATCATTAGATAAAATATTTGTATCCACCTTAGAGGCGATTGACTAATTTTTAGTAGCATTTTGGTAATGGCAAAAATAAATTTGTATCTCCAAATATGTTAAAGGACAAAGATTTTAATCAGAATCAAATTTGCTATAAATATTTGAACTAAAATTTTTTATATTAAGTTTCAAGGATTTTGCAGCTTTTGGCAAAATATCCCATACTTAATACAATCGTTGATTTGCCATCGTATAATATAGTATACATTGAGCTAAATGTAAAATCTTTGTGTTAAAAACAAAAAGATTTCATAAAGTTTATATGTAAATTTTATAAATACGCCTTTGTGTAAAATTGAAACCAAGCCGAAAATGCTGAGTCTGGTTTATCGAGTAGACTAAGCTAGCGATCGCCCCATAGCGCAAATATTTCTGATTCATGACAAACCTAGCTGATTGCCCCGATGAAAGAAGGGGGGCAGGGGGAGCAGGGGGAGAATACTAATGACTAATGACCAATGACTAATGACTAATGACCATCTTCCAGTAATAGAATTAAGAACGAAGCCTTTGTAAAACCTTCAACTATCAAAAGATAGAAGCTCTAGTACCAGATTTGACCGAATGTCAGTAAATCGAAAATCTGTATCTCAAATAGACTTGTAGCATATTAAACGCTTGTAAGATTTTTATGACTTCCCGTATTCGCTTTTTGATGTGCCCTCCTGACCACTACGATG
>NZ_JAIVFR010000722.1 GCF_020829685.1 Nostoc sp. CHAB 5715
GGAATCTCAGTTTCAATTATTGAACCTGGTGCGATCGCTACCCCAATCTGGGACAAGTCCCTAAGTCAATCTGAAGTAGCACAGCAGGATTTACCCCAAACGGCACAAAATCTCTATCGACAGGCGATGAATATTGTCCGTAAGAAAATGCAGATTATCGCATCTGGGGGAATTTCTGCGGATATTGTGGCTCAGGCTGTTCTCCATGCGCTCACTGCAAAAAAACCCAAGACACGCTATCTTGTTGGACAAGATGCCAAAATTGGAGCAGTGCTGAAGCATATTTTGCCCGATAAGCTGCACGATCGCGTTATTTTATACTCAATGGGTTTGTAGTGTAGATTACTTCCCGTTTTTCAGAGGTCGTTACTCTGAATGCAAAAGCTGTTGTTGCTAAAATCATGGTTTTCATCAGCAAAATCATGGTTTTCATTGACAAAAGGATCTGTTTCATTGACAAAAACATCTTTTTCATTGACAAAAACATCTTTTTCATTGACAAAAACATCTTTTTCATTGACAAAAACATCTTTTTCATTGACAAAAGGATCTTTTTCATCAACAAAATCATGATTTAGGAACGAGATTAAGCTCAAAATTGCTGTAACAAAACTCTATATCCAAAAACACTAGAAAATTGTACTTAACAGTACCTTTTTTTGTGTTGGATATTTTTAATATTCATAAGAGTACCTTATTTAAGGTAAGGATTTTTTGCTATTTGTACTTGGGAGCATCCCACTTTTCTACATGTCATTGCGAGGAACGAAGCAATCGCAAAATTCTTCAGGTCAAAACGAGTCCATGAGATTGCTTCGTCGTTCCTCCTCGCAATGACAGTTATTCTCAAGAGCAAAATAAAAACTGGGATGCACCCTTTGTACTTATGCTAGTATTTCTACTTACTTAAAATCAAATATCAGCATTACGATGTGCTACACATAACTTATATTTGAACAATTATCCTGAATGCTGCTAGTTTAGTTAGTAGTTTAGATGAGATGTATTTAAATTAAGGGTTCAATCAGGGCTATTTCATTCTCATCTAGCCCGCCTCAGAATAAATTCTGAGGCTAATAGCAAAAGTCGTCTAAAGACGACTAAGAAAGGCTTTTAGTCCACTTTAGTGGACTTAAGCTATTAGCCCGGAACTTTAGTTCTGGGCGGTTGATGTTTAGAACGAAATAGCCCTGGGGTTCAATTCCCTAAAACCAATATATTTAGTCAGTAGATTTTGTGATCCCTATTCCTGAGTGAACTCGATTAGTTATGCTCCTAGATTTAGAAAGATTTTATCAAGCTTGCAATCCGAGCAGACCTCTAATCATAGGAAATGCCAGCGATCGCAGGTACTATATCGATTTTGCTGCGGTACGGGGTGGTAAAATCATTGAGGCTTTGCAGCGCACCATTGCTAGAATATCGCCGGATGTTCCGACCTGTCAACTATTTACAGGACATCTCGGTTGTGGAAAATCAACGGAGTTGTTGCGGCTCAAAGCTGAGTTAGAAGTGCAGCAATTTCATGTAGTTTACTTTGAGTCTACCCATGTCTTAGAAATGGCAGATGTGGATGTGACTGATATTTTGCTAGCGATCGCCGGCCAGGTAAGTCAAAGCCTAGAAGCAATGAAAATTAGGCTCAAACCTACCTACTTTACCAAGTTGTTTGGTGAACTTGTGGATTTTCTGCAAACGCCAATTGACCTTGGCTTAGAAGCAGAATTGTCTGTAGGGATTGCCAAAATTACAGCTAAAACTAAAGAAAGTCCCCAATTGCGGCGGCGGTTAAGAGATTATCTCGAACCGCGAACAGCAAATATTTTACAGTCAATTAATCAAGAATTGCTAGAACGTGCCAACAAAGAACTGAAAACCAGGGGTAAAAAAGGACTGGTAGTCATTGTTGATAACTTGGATAGAGTCGCAATTCGACCTTTACCATCGGGGCGATCGCTACCAGAATACTTATTTATTGAGCGGGGTGAACAGTTACGCAAACTGAATTGTCATGTAGTCTACACTATTCCCTTAGCTCTGACTTTCTCCAACGATAGCGCCGAACTTCAGCATCGTTTAGGGGGAGGAGTCGCACCAAAAATGTTACCGATGATACCTGTACGTCTGCGCTCTGGGGAGATTTTCACCCAAGGGCTAGCAATGATGCAGCAAATGGTGCTAGCTAGAGCTTTTCCAGACATTTTACCTAGCGATCGGTTAGACTTAATTACAGAGGTGTTTGATAGTCTGGAAACCTTAGATCGATTGTGCCTGATTAGTGGTGGTCATGTACGCGACTTGCTGGGGTTACTGTTTGACTGTCTGCGAGAACAAGATCCACCCTTTGAGCGGGATTGTGTCGAATTGGTAATTCAAAGACAACGGGATTACCGAGCCAAGGCCATCGACCCTCATGAGTGGGAATTAATCTTTCAGGTGGTGCAACAGCAGAGAGTCAGAGGTGATATAGAATACCACGCCTTATTGCGAAGTTTATTTGTATTTGAATACCGCGATCATCAAGGAGCTTGGTTTGCCGTCAACCCAGTTTTAGCAGAGACGGAAAAATTTCAATCATGGTTGAACGACACCCACAAGCAGATATAAGAGCAGCTAACGAGCGGGCTTTACGAAGTTTGGGGAGAGCAATTACCCTTTCTAGCGGTCAATTCTCCCTGGTTTTGGTGTGCTGCAATTATCGAGTTTTGCAAGAGCGAATGCTGCAACGACTCGAAGAACTCTCTTCAGGAGTACACCGAATTCAAAAGGTAGTTCTGTCGCATAATGCTAGAAGCCTTTACACAAGTATTCATTTACAACTGCTAAAGGAAGATAATCCGCCATCGGCGTTGATGATTTTGGGTTTAGAGTCAGTAGATGGACTCGATGATCTACTTAGCTCTATCAATCATATTCGTGATGAATTTCGCAAACGCCACCCATTTCCTTTGATTGTGTGGATGAATGAGGAAGTGTTGCAAAAGGTAGTGCGTTTAGCGCCAGATTTTGCTAGTTGGGCCGCGACACCAATTCGGTTTGAGATGACAACTCAATCATTGCTGCAATTTTTGCAACAGGAAACTGACTCTTTATTTGCGACGGTGTTACCAACCGATACTGCACAACACCAACCTCCTCAAGTTGCAAAGCATTATTTCACTGTGGAGCAAGTCTGGGAACATAGCTATGAACTCCACTTTGCCATTAGAGAGTTGCACAATCGTGGTATTACATTAGAGCCACAATTACACGCTAGTTTAGAATTTGTTTTTGGTCTAGATGATTATATTAGCGATCGCATTAATCCAGCTTTGAACCATTTTCAGCAAAGCTTGCAAATTTGGCAGCAGTTGGCGAAGAGAGGGGATGAGGGGGATGAGGGGGATGAGGGGGATGAGGGGGATGAGGGGGATGAGGGGGATGAGGAGGAGTTTACTTCCCTTGCTCCCTCATCTCCCCCTGCTCCCTCATCTCCCCCTGCTCCCTCATCTCCCCCTGCTCCCTCATCTCCCCTTGCTCCCTCATCCCCCCCTGCTCCCTCATCCCCCCCTGCTCCCTCATCCCCCCCTGCTCCCTTTACTTCCCCATCTCCTCCATCTCCCCCATCTCCACTACTTCTGCGACAGGGAATCTTGCTATTTTATATTGGACTATGTTATTGCCGTTTAGCAGAGCAAAATCAAACAGAAAACCGCCGTCATTGGTACACAGCTAAATCTTATTTTCAGCAGTGCTTGACTATCTTACAGGTGGCTGGTCGTCCAGACATAGTTGCTGGATTTATTAGTCAACTCGCTGAAGTTTTGCAATATCTGCAAGAATGGCAAGAATTGCAGACGGTTGCTCAAAAGTCTCTGGAGTTGCATCAAACTTATGGTAGTCAAATCCAATTAGCTTGTGACTACGGTTTTCTGGCGCAAGTGGCTGTGCAGCAGTCGCGGTGGGTACAAGCGAGTATATTAGCACACGTATCACTGCTGAAATTAGGTGAGGCGCAAAAGGACAATAACCCT
>NZ_JAIVFR010000723.1 GCF_020829685.1 Nostoc sp. CHAB 5715
TGTCCGATAAATTACTTGTGATAAGTCAAAAGCGAGTGGAACGAAGTGAAACGAAGCAATCACAACGTCTGGAGCGATTGCTTCACTCCGTTCGCAATTGACTTGTGTTTAACCGGACGTGATATGAGCATTGCTAAACCCCTACCGCGTGGTCTATTTACCTGAAAATAGCTGTAAGTCGGAAGTGGTTTCCGTTAAGTCGGAAGTGGCTCCGGTTAAGTCGGAAGTGGCTCCGGTTAAGTCGGAAGTGGCTCCGGTTAAGTCGGAAGTGGCTCCCGTTAAGTCGGAAGTGGTTCCCGTTAAGTCGGAAGTGGCTCCGGTTAAGTCGGAAGTGGCTCCGGTTAAGTCGGAAGTGGCTCCGGTTAAGTCGGAAGTGGCTCCGGTTAAGTCGGAAGTGGCTCCGGTTAAGTCGGAAGTGGTTCCCGTCACGACTGATATCATGTCCGCTTGATTACTTACTAAACCACAAGAACCCCAAAGAGCCAAAGCTACGCTTCGTCTTTGCTCCCCGCTACAGTGTACACACAGGTCTTGGGGTCTCCCCAAGTGGAGCATCTGGCGTGTGGGGTGTTAGGCTCTGAGTGCAGGAGCCACTGAAAATTCATTTCTTTAGTTTATCTAAAGTCGCATCTAAGTTATCAAATTACCTTTCTAAGATAGAAGCAGCAACCATAAGTTGCCATACACAACTAAAACCCAATTAACAGCTAGTGGCTGCGGAGAACATAAAAATGGCTAAAGCGCCAGATTCAATAGAATCGTCTATCAATGAAATTACAGACAAATCCTTAGATCGTGATTGTACAACCTTATCGCGTCACGTCTTACAGCAACTTCAGAGTTTTTCGCCAGATGCACAGGATTTAAGTGCGCTGATGAATCGCATCGCCCTGGCGGGGAAACTGGTTGCTCGCCGCATGAGTCGCGCTGGTTTAATGGAAGGCGTTCTGGGATTTACTGGGGAAGTTAATGTCCAAGGAGAATCCGTCAAAAAGATGGATGTCTATGCCAATGATGTATTTATCTCAGTTTTTAAGCAAAGCGGCTTAGTCTGTCGCCTAGCTTCTGAAGAAATGGAAAAACCTTACTATATCCCGGAAAATTGCCCCATTGGTCGCTATACCCTGCTGTATGACCCAATTGATGGTTCATCCAACACTGATAATAATCTCAGCTTAGGTTCCATTTTCGCCATTCGCCAACAAGAAGGAACTGATAGCGATCGCAAGGCAACTGACCTCCTCACCAACGGACGTAAGCAACTCGCTGCCGGATACATTTTATATGGCCCCAGCACAATGCTGGTTTATACTATAGGTAAGGGCGTTCATTCCTTTGTCCTTGACCCGAGTTTAGGAGAATTTATTCTCACAGAAGAAAATATCCGAATTCCTAAGCACGGTTCAGTTTACAGCGTGAATGAAGGTAATTTCTGGCAATGGGAAGAATCGATTCGAGAATACATCCGCTACGTTCATCGCACAGAAGGCTACAGCGCTCGTTATAGCGGCGCAATGGTGAGCGACATCCATAGAATTTTGGTTCAAGGCGGCGTGTTTCTCTATCCAGGCACAATTCAAAACCCAGAAGGGAAATTGCGCTTGCTTTATGAAACTGCTCCTCTAGCCTTTTTGATTGAACAAGCAGGCGGTCGCGCCACTACAGGATTGGTAAATATCTTGGATGTGGTGCCAAAAAAATTGCATCAACGCACACCTTTAATTATTGGTAGCAAAGAGGATGTAGCAAAGGTGGAGTCTTTTATTCAAAACGGACACTAGAAGACAATTCGTAATTCGTAATGACGCTCGAGGACTCGCTAACGCTACGCTAACGTAATTCGTAATTATTGTTACGTAAGGGTTTTAGACGTTTTATAAGAGTGACTTATTTCCTCTGTGCTGTACTCTCATCTGCCATTAATTAAAAGTTAATCATGGTGATTTAAGATTGGCGATGCAGAATACCACTTTTTGAAGATGTATTAAAGATTATCTCAGCTGGCCGATGCGATAAGTGATTGGCAACGCCACAATTCAAAAGTAAGCATCAAATTTTGATGGGTTTTGCCAACTTACTTAGAAAGATCACTATACAGGAGCGAAACAAATTAGAACTATGTCTACCAATCATCTACTAGAAATTAACCACTACGGTCAAAGTATCCGGATGGATAATTTGAGCCGTGACATTGTTCAATCAGGCGAACTCAAAGACCTATTTGAAAATCAAGGGATTTCTGGGATTACCTCTAACCCGACTATTTTTGAAAAAGCGATCGCAGGTAACGTCATTTATGATGCCGATATCGAAGCCGGAGTTCGTGCTAACTTACCCATAGACAAAATTTACGAATCCCTAGTTTTTGCAGATATCCGTAATGCTTGTGATATTTTACGCCCTGTTTATGAAGCCTCGAATAGACTAGATGGTTATGTGAGTATTGAAGTACCGCCAACTATCGCCCATGATACTGAAGCAACAATAAACGAAGCCCGGCGCTATTTCCAAGAAATTGGTCGGGAAAATTTGATGATTAAAATTCCCGGTACAGAACCTGGTTTGCCAGCAGTGGAGCAGGTAATAGCCGAAGGGCTGAATGTTAATATTACGTTGCTGTTTTCTGTAGAAAGCTACGTAAACACAGCTTGGGCTTATATTCGTGGCTTAGAAAAACGGCTAGCTGAAGGCAAAGACATCAGTAGAATTGCTTCAGTCGCCAGCTTCTTCCTCAGCCGGATTGATAGCAACATTGACGCCAAAATAGATGCTAAGTTGAAAAAAGGCGTTGATGATATTTCTGTGGAAGCAAGGCTAAAAGCTGTTAAAGGAAAAGTAGCGATCGCTAACGCCAAGATTGCCTACCAGGAATACAAGAAAATTATCGAGAGCGATCGTTGGAAAGCCTTGGCAGAAAAAGGGGCCACAGTACAACGGCTACTTTGGGCTAGTACCAGCACCAAAGACCCCAACTACAACGACGTGATGTATATCGAAGAGTTGATAGGCCCTGATACCGTAAACACCGTACCACCAGCGACGATAAAAGCTTGTGCCGATCATTGTAACGTAGGCGATCGCTTAGAAACAGATGTAGATAATGCCTACACGCTGATCAAAAACCTCAAAGATCCTGACATCAACATCGATCTTGATGCCGTAATGGATGAACTGTTAGTTGAAGGTATTGACAAATTCATTCAGCCCTTCCAGTCCTTGATGAACTCTTTAGAAGACAAGATCAAGGTATTGTCACCAGTGTAGGGAATGGGGGCTGGGGACTGGGGACTGGGGAATAGGGAATGAGAACTGGAAACTGGTAAACAATTTTCCTAATACCCAATCCCCAATCCCCAATCCCCAATCCCCAATCCCCAGTCCCCAGTCCCCAATTCTCAAAATCCAAAATTCCTATGGTTAGTCTGCTAGAAAATCCCTTGCGTGTTGGTCTGCAACAACAAGGGATGCCCGAACCCCAGATTATAGTTATCTTTGGCGCTTCTGGTGATCTCACCTGGCGTAAACTTGTGCCAGCACTTTACAAATTGCGGCGAGAACGGCGGATACCGCCAGAAACTACTATTGTCGGCGTAGCACGTCGAGAGTGGAGCCATGAATACTTCCGCGAACAGATGCAGAAGGGCATGGAAGAAGCACATCCTGATATCGATTTAGGGGAACTTTGGCAAGACTTCTCTCAAGGTCTGTTCTATAGTCCTGGGGATATAGACAACCCCGAAGGCTACAAAAAACTAAAAACTTTATTGAGTGAATTAGACGAAAAACGGGGCACGCGAGGTAATCGCATGTTCTATCTCTCAGTTGCCCCCTCATTCTTTCCCGAAGCCATTAAGCAGTTAGGAAGCGGCGGGATGCTAGAAGATCCCTACAAACATCGTCTAGTAATCGAGAAACCCTTTGGTCGGGACTTGGCTTCTGCCCAAAGTCTTAACCAAGTGGTACAGGAATATTGTAAAGAACATCAAGTATACCGCATTGACCACTAC
>NZ_JAIVFR010000724.1 GCF_020829685.1 Nostoc sp. CHAB 5715
CCAACGGAGATCTAGACGTAAACCGCCGAGAAATAAACCGCTTTTTGGAGTTAAATACACAACTAGCCCCCTATGTTATTGGTTTCACCGCTTGATACGAGAAGCCATTCTTAGATAGCTCCTGCACTAAAGTCAAGGAGTTTTCCACACGGTCTACAAATACCACGCCGTTCAGGTGATCCATCTCATGCTGAATGCAGCGTCCCAGGAGGTCATTAGCCTTTAATGTCCGGGGACGACCGTATTCGTCTTTATAGGCAATTTCTACGACTTCGGGGCGCTTTACGTCTAGATATACGTTGGGAATACTCAAGCATCCTTCTTGGGCTACGGAGATGTCACGGCTTACTTGTTTAATAGTGGGGTTAATCAGCACCAAAGGTGGATTAGCTGCATTCTCTGGTTCTAAGTCGATGACAATTAGTTGTTTGTGAATTCCCACTTGGGGTGCAGCCAAACCAATGCCATCTTTGCTATACATAGTTTGCAACATTTCGCGCACCACTTGGCGGAGTTCGTCATCGACTTTTGCAACTCGCTTTGCAGCTTGACGTAGCACGCGATCGCCTAAATAATGAAGCTCCAAAGGTGGATTTTTTAACTTTTTTTTCTCTACAGCAATTTCAGAAGGCATGAGTCTTGATGGCTAGATGGTGAAAATTCCTACTATCTTTATTCTATAAGACTCATATTTGATTTTTGAAATCCCCGTAGGGGAGCCAGTGCTTTGCGGTGAATCCAGCGCTGTAGGCGGGTTTCCCGCCGTAGGCGACTGGTGAACCCGAAGGGAGGTTCCCGACACTCGATAGCGTAGGGCAAAGCCAACTCTTGGAGACGCTGCGCGTAGCTTGCTTCCACGTTCGCGCAGCGTCCCGTAGGGAAAGTGGTATAGCCATAGTCACATAGGTTAGGACATTTTGAAAACGTGAATGTTAGGAATGGTAATAGTTTTACCTCCACCATAGCTGCCTCCTGCCTCCTGCCTCCTGCTATACGGCATAGCATTGCTTAGAGCGACTGTGCGTAGCGTCTGACTTGCTCTAAGCGAACGCGAGTGTGTCTCCTAGAGAAAATGACTAAATAAAAAATATAGCCAAAAATCTTTAGTCTACTTCAGTAGACTTTAGCTGAAAGCCAAAGAACTTTAGTTCTAGGCGGGTGAGTCAAGCCTTCAGTTGATTGCAGCTAGGATTCTATACAGCAGTCCTAAATCATTTGTGAAATATTTTTCTGTTGGCTGTCATTAGTCATTAGTCATTAGTCATTAGTCATTAGTCATTAGTCCTTTGTAATCACAAATGACAAAGCGCAAAGTCTGAGCGGAGGTTTCCTCCGTTGGCGTAGCCCGCCGTAGGCATCAGACGCCACTTGCTTCAAGCCGGGAGACCCGTCCAACGCAGTGGCTTAACTTTGTAAGAGAGGACTAATGACCGAGGACGACCATAACAAAAATTTTCACAATCTCATTTAGGATTCCTATACAATATTTTTCTTAGTAACAAGAATTCTTCAATCTATTTTTTATTTAAATTTTGAGGTGATGTGTGTTTAAATCTTTCACGAAACTTGACTACCTACTCAAAGAAACTTTCCTCGGTTTACTGCGGGGAGGTTGGATGAATTGGGCAGCTGTAAGTACTGTAACCGTGTTACTATTTTTATTCGGCTTGAGTTTGCAAACCTCTTGGCAAGTCGAAAAACTCCTCTATCAGTTTGGTAGTCAACTAGAAGTATCAGTTTATCTCGAACCGGATACGCAAGCCGGAAGCATTGAGTCACTGATCGCAAAAATGCCAGAGGTAGCGGCGATGCAAACCATTACCAAAGAGCAAGCTTGGACTAAGTTAGTTAAAGAAATGAGAATTTCTGATATTGAGGGGGCTACGCAGCAGCTAGGTGAGAATCCTTTAGTTGATGAGATGAAGGTGAGGGCGCGTAATTCTCAAGTTGTACCAACTTTAGCAACGCAGTTGGCTAAATTGCCGGGAGTTGATACGGTGCAGTATGTGGATGAAGCAGTTAAACGCATTGCCCAATTGCACCAAGGTCTAAACTGGATTACTTTAACAATTACGATTATTCTGACTTTAACAGCGATCGCAGTCACTACCACCACAATTCGGCTGATTGTCATGGCGCGACGCCAGGAAATTGAAATTATGCAACTGGTGGGAGCAACCAGAGCTTGGATTTACCTCCCGTTTATTTTACAAGGAATTACCTTCGGTTTAGTTGGTGGTGCGATCGCTTGGAGTTTCATTTCTGTAATTCAACAGTTTCTCGGTAAGTTGCTAGCCAATCAACCTGAATTTATTCAAGCTATCACCAACGGGGTGCAACTCACTCCAGCCCAAATTTTACTCTTGCCCCTGATTCTCTTAAGTTTCGGTGCAGCTGTAGGATTAATGGGAAGCTTATTCGCTGTCCGACGTTTTGCCAAAGGTTAGTCATTGGTCATTAGTCCTTTGTCATTGGTCATTTGTCCTTTGAACTCGGAACTTCGACCTCTGAACTCGAAATTTTCAAAATTTTAAAAGAATAACTGAAGTTTTGCTTGAACAAATATGAAATTAAACCTATATATCAACTTAACAGGGCTAATCAAATGACCAATGACAAATAACAAATGACAAATGACAAATGACAAATGACTAATGACAAAACCTTATGAAATCGCAATGGGAATGTTTTCTGCAAAATCTCGGTGTATGGGAAGGTTCATTTACTAATTTTTCTCCCGAAGGTACACTTCTGACCGAGACTCCTAGCCGTCTTTCTCTAGAAGGTTTGAACAATAACCAGACAGTGCGCTTAACTCTGAGCCGTTCAGGAGGGGATGATGTAATTAGAGAATATAGTTCTGTGGGAGGGGGTCTACTTTTTTTTGAAAATGGTTCATTTTCTGAGGGTTTAATTCAGCTAGGGCCATTTTCAGAATTCGGTGCAGAACTCGCTTTTGTTCATGGAAATCACCGCTTACGTCTGGTGCAACTGTTTGATAAGACTGGTAATCTAAGTAGACTAGTTCTAATTCGAGAACATCTAGCCACAACCCCAGCAGTAGAACGTCCACCTTTGCAGATAAATGATTTGTTGGGAGAATGGCAAGGCCAAGCAGTGACAATATATCGAGATTTACGTTCTCCTGATATTTACTCTACAACTTTGAAAATACAACTTGATGATACTGGGCGATTAATTCAAAGTACCTCTTTTGGGGAACGTACAATTACCTCAACTGCTACCATCAAAGGTTCCATCGTTCTCTTTGACCAAGATCCCCAAAAGCAAGTACAAGTATTATTGTTACCTGATGGCGCTTCTGCAACTTCTCCTTCAAAGGTGCAATTACGTCAACCATTATTTTTGGAAGCGGGTTGGTTAATCCAGCAAAATGTGCGCCAGAGGATGATTCGCAGCTATAACGATAAAGGCGAATGGGTTAGTCTAACATTAGTTACTGAAGAAAAAGTGTAAGGGATTTGAGAGTGCGATCGCTTATCCCCGGTAATTTAGACCATCAGACTTCATCTACCATATTTAAAATCTGATTGTACAGAATTGGAGAGATTCTAAACTGTGATGTAGTAATTAAGGCATCCATCAACGGTTTGACAGCAACGATGAGATTTTGGTGTTTTGCCTCAATCAAAATACCCAGCAATCCAGTAATCCTCAACCCCAGGCGATTAGCTTCTGCTCGACCTCGACGCTCATCAATCAATAATAAATCAGCACTCAGTTCTAAGGCGAGGGCGATCGCCTCAGACTCTCCAGGGTCTAATCTGACCTCATCTCGAAGGCGTTCAACAATCTCACGACTTGCAACTTGTCGAACTTCCAGCCAAGAAGCAGTTTGAACTTCAGAGGTTCCAGGAACGGGAGGATCGATATCAGTAAGCTCACAATATACAGTTTCGGGAATGGTGACTTGAGTGTAGAGTTGAGGCAGAAGTTGCAAGTGTTGACTTGCTGCCAAATTTGTGATTGCTGGGTATTTTGATTG
>NZ_JAIVFR010000725.1 GCF_020829685.1 Nostoc sp. CHAB 5715
TGAGCTTTTTAAGGCATAACGCATTCTTTTTGTTTAGGACTTACGCAAAAATCGCCCAAAAGCTTAATTTATCGAACCGCCAAGACGCCAAGAACGCCAAGAATTCGTAGAGCGTGCGTAAGTCCTAGACTAGTACTAAGTGTAGATACTGAGCTAGTCCTGGCAGAAGAGGAAGAAACCGAGGAATTCTGTTGGGAATTATCTAAATTCCCTAATGCTCCAATAGAAATGAGTGGTTTCTGTTCAGTAATGCCAACTAGGGAGTTATCTGTAGTATTACCTGTAAGTGAGTCTTTTGCTTTTGTTTTGTTAGAGTTTTGATTGTTATTACTAATAGGTACTATGGGAGTGCTTGTAAGATTCTGCGGTTGTTTAAAAGACTGTCCAGAGTCGAAAATATTGTTCCCAACTGGCGTGTAATTAGTAGTATCCTGATTTGATTTATTGTTTTCTGTAGTGTTTAGCGATTTTTCTTGATGTTCTAAATTTGAAGTGATTGGATCGGAGCCACTGGGTTTTCTGAGTGCAATTTGCAAAGAAGTTAACGCAGAATTGTCATCTAACGCTGCACCCAAAGATGCACTCTCAAGTAAAGATGGAGGTAAAATTCCACCATTAGTTCCCAAGTTTTCAGGACTACCCATGACTAACCCCAAGAAGTAGTAATTTGTTAATTGTTTTAGTGAAATCAAATATGAAAGTTAAACGTAAGGATCGGGCTGAAGTTCAAGTGCGCTCTGACTCTTACCTCAAGCCCCATGCTGAGTGGCACGCTTGTTAAGCTGAAGGGTTTGCAGCGTAGGGATTGCAGAGGGGCAGGGGCGCAGAGGGGAATTTCTAAATATCTGTTCGTATGCTTAAAACTTCTTCTTTCTCCCCCGCTCCTCTGCACCCCCGCGGCCTCAACGATTTTCCCTTTACAAGCGTGCCATTCCCCCATGCTGAGTGGCAACATTTCTGCTATTATTCAGATTGTTTTAATCATTGGAAATGAGGAGATACAAGTTTTTCTCCTCATTCATCAACTTGTTTTCTGTAAATATTAGGCAACTGCACTATGATTCATTGTAAAAGCATCTGGAATTAAAGTTGTATACGGATCTGATTTGAGCAAAAACTTGGTATTGATAATTTCTTGATAGTTTGACAAATCTGTTTGCCAATTATCAAGAATTTGATGCATATTTGGGACTCTCTGTAATGGTGTTTCACTTCTAACTTCGTAGCTAAAACTGCCATTGAACAAAACAATGGGAGTATTAATTTCATCTGGATTGCGTAAAGCGGCTTCGCTGATAGTTAGGTAAAATGGGCAACGCTCTAAAGTGTAAACCAAATTAAGTGTTGCTCTCACAGGTGCAGTCCCAAGGGATTGCCAATCCCCACCAGATAAATATGTTTTGGCTAAATACTGACTAGCAGCGTTATCTTGTTGTTCAAAACTAATATAACCTCTAGGATTTAGACCTATAGCTTCATACTCTACATTTGGTAGTGTTTGAACGTATTTTTTCGCTATTTCCGCCACAGTGATTTCTTTTATTGCTTTCTGTTCAATAGCTTCTATAAAAATCACTCGTGTTGCTTCAGCTACTATCATAATCCCATTGGTAAAAGCTAGTTGGGAAATATTTTGAGTATATGTGGGCTGCCGAACTAATTCCCATTCTTCTGGGATAATACCGCTATATTTAAGAAAATCTGGATTAAGTATTGTTGGATTATGATTTTTTGCAGCTATAATAATCCCAAACTCTTGAGTGATTAAGTTTTGGTTCATGATGCTTTTTGATAACTTTTTACTTGAATTGTCCCAGAGTAGCACTGCTTTTAATGGAGATTTGAGCGTTCATAACTCTCTACAATCACTTGTAACTTTATACCACGTTTCTTGAGTTTTATACCTGCGTAAATACCCTGAAAGTCGTTGAGCTACCTATTTAGTTAATAACTAGAAGCAAAGTATTCATTTCCTGAAGCTTGTTTAAGTTTTTCTCAGTATTTCTAAGTATGTAACAACCATTCTTTTAGACAACATCGGTATACTTATCATTGTCATAAGTAGAACAGACAATAGATGATACGAGAGGAAAATTATTTAATATATTCTCTTATCCTGGCTGTGACTTGCACCCTATGACTCATCTCTCAATTGGCAACCAGATAATTAGCCAAGCAGAAATCCCGCATTTGCTGGCTGGCTACCAAATGCTGCCGCAATTGTGTCGTTTGTTGGTGATTGAAACAGCGATCGCCGGCTTTGAACTCACTTCATCAGAAAAACTCGGTGTTATTGAGCAATTCTACCAAAACAATCAACTGACAACACCGCAAGCAAGGGCAAAAGCCTTAGAGCAATACAGCATGAGCCTTGAGCAACTAGAAGCTGTTGCTATGCGAGAACTGAAAATTGAGAAATTAAAGCAAGCTACTTGGGGGACAAAGCTAGAATCTTATTTTTTGCAATGTAAGTCTCAGCTAGACAAAGTAATTTATTCCTTAATTCGCACATCTGATGCCGAAGTTGCCCAAGAACTCTACTTCCGCATTAAAGCAGGAGAACAAACATTTGCTGAATGTGCCAGTGTTTATTCACTTGGGGCAGAAGCTCAAACTCAAGGGATGCTAGGCCCCGTGACTATAAGTCAACCTCATCCAGCGATCGCACAAAAACTTACCATTTCACAACCAGGACAGTTATGGCCACCGATGAAATTGGATGAGTGGTTTGTGATTGTGCGACTCGAAAAGCTAATTCCGGCTCAATTAGATGATGCAATGCGCTCTACACTTCTTAATCATCTGTTTGAAACTTGGTTAGCTGAAGAGATGAGCAAGGCGCAATTGACAATACATGAGGAGGAGTCGGGGAGAGAGGGAGAGAGTCCGGGAGGGACGGAGGGAGTGAGGGAATGTGAAATTTCCCACCCTCCTACACTCCCTCACTCCCACACTCCTAGTTCCCCAGCCCTGTTAACAAGATGATAGAAAGCACTACCACAATTCAAGAATTCCTCGCCAGCATCCACCCATTTGACCAGCTTTCGATTACTAGCGTTGAGCAGATTGCAGAAAAACTTGAACCCTTGCGCTACCGTATGGGGCAAGCAATTTTGGTCAGAGAAACCCTCCCAGCTAGAATAGCCATTCTATACCTTGGGCAAGCCCGTTTACTAGGATATGCCCCAGGTGCTTCCGCCCCGGATACCCTAGAATTACTCAAACCAGGGTCAATCATTGGCTGGACAAGTTTGCTGCGTAGTGTACCAAGTGAAACAGCGATCGCTTCAGTTGAAACTCTTTGCCTAACGCTCAAAGCCTCAGATTTCTTAAGTCTACTAGAACTTGAACCTATCATTGCCAACGCCTTTCGTAACTATTGCAGCTTGGTTGAAGTTTTTGACCTGTTAGGCGCAGAACTAGAACGTCGAGGTAAGATTCCAGACAATCTTAAAGAACTCGCTACTGCTGCAACAAAACAGGCTACTATCCTTAACTTACCTCCAGGCACAACACCACTTCAGCAATTAGACCCTAACCTACTGTGGTTAGTTAGCAGTAAAGGCTCGAACTATGCTGTGGGATCTTGCCTGTCTTTGCAGGAGGGAGGGAGTGAGGGAGAGAGGGAGGGAGGGAGAGAAATGGAACATTCCCACACTCCCACACTCCCTCACTCTCACACTCCCAAATCCCGATGCCAGCTATTGTTGGTGCTGTCGAGTACGAAAGTGTTACTTTCAGCTTCGCCAAAAGTCCTAACCCCCAACTTAACAACGTTCATCTTGATATCGAAGCTGGTATGTTTGTTGGAGTTGTGGGTCAAAGTGGTGCTGGTAAAAGTACATTAACCAAACTTTTGCCCCGCCTCTACGAACTAGACTCCGGTCGGATCAAAATTGATGGCTATGACATTAATAAGGTAGAACTCTACTCCCTGCGTCAGCAAATTGGTATGGTGTTACAAGATACTCT
>NZ_JAIVFR010000726.1 GCF_020829685.1 Nostoc sp. CHAB 5715
GGGAGAGGTCAATCCATGCGATCGCTATAAACTGTTAAAATCTAATTGCCTGACACCAAAATTTTAACAGGTGAACACCAATGAATTTTTACACATAGGAGTTATTAAAATGCTTGAAGTTCACAAGAACTATGTTCTCGACGAAAATAAACAACCTATTGCCGTACAAATTCCTATAGCTGAATTTGAAAAAATTGAAGAAATTCTTGAGGATTACGGTTTAGCAAAACTCATGGAGGAAGTAGAGGAAGAAGAAGCACTATCAAAAGATGAAGCACTAAAATATTATCAATCACTAAAAGAAGAAAATGTGGCAAGTTGAATATACTAAAAGGTTCTTGAAAGAACTTGCTGCTTTACCAATTGAGATTCAAAGCCGCATAGAACCTATTGTCTTTCAAGAACTTGAATCAGAAAATCCGTTTGAATTAGGATATCTTGAAAAACTGAAAGGCTATAGTGATAAATATAAAATTCGAGTTGGTGATTATCGGATTGGCATTACTCTTGATCAAGCAACAAAAACATTAATCTGCCAACGAGTTGCTCACCGCAAAGACATCTACAGAATTTTTCCTTGAAGCACTGTAAAATTTGTTAGCATTAATGTATGCACACACTAATAGCAGGAAAGCGGCAAATGCTGTGTAATATTTGTGGAAGTGAAGGTGTCAAAATCCGCCAAATTACTAGAACCTATGTAGGACTTACGCACGCTCTACGAATTCTTGGCGTTCTTGGCGTCTTGGCGGTTCGATAAATTAAGCTTTTGGGCGATTTTTGCGTAAGTCCTACTATGGTAAGGGTAAAGACCTGCTAGTAATAGAAAATATTCCAGTGATAACCTGTACTCATTGCGGCGAAACTTATTTAACTGCTGAAACTCTTCACAAAATTGAACAAATCAAAACTAACCGTAAAAAATTAGCTGTTGAACGTCCTGTAGAAGTGGCTAGTTTTGGATCATGAATAATTGCCAAAATTAAATCTTGCTTCAGCTATCCACTAATACACATTTATGGACTTCTACACAACAGTTTTGCGAAAGAGTGCGGGTTATTGGGTTGCTTTATGCTTAGAAAATGGACTAGTAGGACAAGGGATAAATCAAGAAGCAGCAATCAAGCAACTTTATGAAGCGATCGCCTCTTTTTTGTCAGTCTATAAAATCGAACCTAATATTTACCATCCTTCACTCGTTATAGAAGAATTACATGAGTTTTTGGCAGTGGAAGACACTGAATCAGTATGATGAATCTTCAAGCTGAAGAAAGTTTATGTCAAAGTGCGTAGCCCATCATAAACATTGCTTAATGTTCTCAATTAGGAAAATCAAAACGAAATAGTCCTAATATCTACCCAGCTTTGTGAAAGATATTAAAGCGCTAAAATGATACCACACTTTGAGTATATCAAGGTACTCGCCTTTAAAAAAACACCAAATACTGAGCCAATAATGTATTTTAGAAAACAGAAGGCTTCTTCGTAATTAAAGATAAATGTTTTTTTCACAAGTTCCTCAAATTGTTTTGCTATAAACATAAATAAGGGGCAAAAACCTTTAAGAAATTTAAAATTCACAAGTCGCTAAATATAGTTGAGGGATTAGTCATTTTTGACAATCCAGCATTTGAAACCCGAAACCGTAAAGACCAATTACCAATGAAATCGGAGGTCTATATGATGTTTAAAAAAATTCTAGTTGCATTAGATCGCTCGGAAATAGGGCAACACGTTTTTCAGGAAGCGTTGGGTTTAGCAAAGTTAACACAAGCTAGCTTAATGCTAGTGCATGTTCTATCTCCCGAAGAAGAGGGAAGTCCTTATGTACCTATCTTGTCTAATTTTGACTACTATCCAGGATTGAGCAGTCAAAACTTCGAGTTATACCAAAAGCAGTGGGATACCTTTAAAAATCTAGGAATCCAGATGTTGCAATCTTTCTGTGCCCAAGCTAACGCAGCAGGTGTAACTACGGAATTTACACAAAATATTGGTAATCCTGGTCGGATCATTTGTGATTTTGCTCATAGTTATAGTGCTGACTTAATTGTGATGGGGCGTCGGGGTCGTTCTGGGCTGATGGAACTATTTCTCGGTAGTGTGAGTAACTATGTTCTTCACCATGCTCCTTGTACGGTACATGTTGTGCATCTTTCAGTTGCTCCTAAAACACATGAAGTTGTCAAAGAAACTACAAGCACTTTAAGTGTTAACTAATTACTAACATTGCATAAATCTCAGCGAGCCAAACTCTGAATTTGGTTTATTTTCGCCTACCTACTTCTCTCAATTTCCACAACCGATCCTTAACTGCACGGTATTGGGCTAAAATTGAGCGTAGGCGTAGCCCGCACAACTCTTGGAGACGCTGCGCGTAGCTTGCTTCCACGAAGTGGTACGGCATGGTTCGACTGCGCTCACCAGCCGCTCAGTGACCGTTGTAGACATCGCTTTTTCAGTGAGAAAGAAAAAGTCCGCTACCCAAAATTAGAGTTGAGAGCGAAAAGTGGATCTATGAAAGAAGATACTATCGAGATCGCTGGTTTTCATGCTCATGTTTACTTCGATCCCGCCAGTCGGGATGTAGCTGCGCGTGTACGTGAAGGATTGGGCGCTAGGTTTGACGTGCAACTCGGACGCTGGTTTGACAAGCCCATCGGACCCCACCCAAAAGGAATGTATCAAGTTGCTTTCTTACCGAATCAGTTTGATAAAGTCGTTCCCTGGTTAATGCTTAATCGTGAGGGATTGGATATTCTCGTCCACCCTGAGACAGGCGATGCTGTGGCTGACCACGCGGTTCATTCTTTATGGTTAGGAGAAAAGCTAGATTTGAATATTGAGTTTCTTCGACAGCTTAATTCAACTTTATCTAATTAAGAGAAGTAGCCCACTTCATTGGGTAAAACTTCTGGACTAGCGCGTAGAACTTTTTCTGTTGATTTTAAGGAATATTAAACCGATTGGCGTTGAACAAAATTTAAATTATGAATTATAAATTATGAATTATGTTAACTTAATATTTAGTCAATCGGCACTTGCTTGAGTAAAGCTATCCACATATCGGACGGATCTGAGTAATAATCAACTTCCTCAACTTGATATTGATAAGATTCATAACCTTCTCGTAAAATAATGCGATCGCAGGGTTTAATACCTTTCCCGATTCCAGTCATATACCCGATCGTTCCTTCATTGAGGCGCTCAAATACGTAGTCGCTTCCACAAACTAGTTGGCTATAATCGTGTACTTTATGCTTCTGTTTTAATTCGTTTGCTGGAAAGCTAACTAGGGCTAACTTACTTAAAAAGCTAAAACTTAAGTTCATACTTGTCCTGATCAAAGACATAAGTGAGTTTTCCCCAAGAAGAAATCTATAACGAAGAGTTCTGGACTCTAGGTGAATCTCAATTCCTTTCAATCACCAATCCAGAACCGAACAGGTGGAAAATCTAGTTAGTAATCAACCGCATTGACAGCTAGTAAAGGCAATTTATCACCCAATGTCTAATTAAGCAGTTCGTTGAGAAGATAATTAATAATAATAATAATTTTAAAATAAGATCAATGATTTTCAATTATTTTTTCTTAAATCTTAATTTTTAGTTATTAATGTTTGAATTAATGTTTGAATTAATGTTTGAATTTACTCCATGATATCTTTTGCCCAACAACTATTTAAATTTACAGTACCATCAATTGCAGCTTCAACTGTAAAATCACCGAATTCTTGGACAAGAATAGGTCAGAGATGACATTCTTTTACTTAACTAGATAATCCTAAAATTTATAAAGCTTTTATGTCTTGAGAATGTCATCTATGTATCTTTTTTAAGATAAATATAGTAATCCGCTTTGATTTTTGAAATTATTTGCGTAGGCGGGGAGTAGGGAATAGGGAGTAGGGAGTAGGGAATCAGGCTTTTCGAGGTGTACGGTGTTTATTCAAAAATCAAATAGGAATCC
>NZ_JAIVFR010000727.1 GCF_020829685.1 Nostoc sp. CHAB 5715
GCTAACAGCTAACCGCTAACAGCTAACAGCGGGGTATTAACCTCCCCAAGATTAATTTTTCGCCCACGAGGGGCGAGGCATGTACCGGGTTAATAGCTAATAGCTAATAGCTAACAGCTTTGTCAAACAATGGTTTGAAACTGCCCAAGCCAGCAATTTTATGGGCATTGATCTCAGTTATGACAAACGGATTGAAAAAGGACATCATCGCACAGAAATTCGTGAAATTTGGAGTGTGCCCGTTGCAGCGATTGCTGAGCTTTATCAACCCAAATTATGGGCAGGGTAAGCTCATCTAATTTAGTATAAGATGAGCTTACCCTGACCCTGGACCCGGATGGCTGGCAGTTAATTCAAGATTCTAACGATGCGCTGCGGCGGAAATTATTGGATGAAATAACGGAATATGAAGCATTAGTTGCTCATGACCCTGAGCAACCAATTGTGCTGTCAATAGAAAATCTTGATTATTTACCCGACCTATTAATTAAAGCCAGGATAGCAATGAAGCTGACTCAGAAAGAATTAGCAGCATTTTGTCAGCGTACTGAAGAAGAAATTAAATCTTTTGAAGATAAGAATTATCACAATGCTAGCTTCCTAGATTTTGCCAACGCACTTGATGTATTAGGAATTAAGCTTGTAAATGGCAAGTTTGTTGCCAAAATGGATGATTTTTACAAGCAAAGATTAATGAATATACGTCGAGAGTCACATTTGGATAGCGATTTGAGTGGTATGAAGGTTGCTTCTTAATGATTCAATGACCAACTATGAACCTATCCCACTAATAATATTTGTGCTATAAAGCTTAAGCTTATTGAGAACTGAAAACGAAAAATTCAGGTTTTCAAGCACATTTTACGAAAAGAAGTAGGGATTTTTAGAATAGTGGGATAGGTTCATATATTGTTGGTCAGATTTATTAGCCTATAGAAGATTTTCCCAACCGTTTGTACATCCACTCAGTATCCGTATCACTCAATGCTGGTGGGGGTGGAGATTGGGTGTAGTCTATCGATAAATCATACCCAGCTTCGTCATAGATAGCATTCAGCACGGCTTGCAACTCCAGTACAGCATCGGGGTCGCCTTCGCGGAGGGGAATGGGTATCGTCGGGAGAGTATCTTGTAACGTCACAGGCCACACGTCGATTACTCCAGACCCAGCTCGCGTTAAGGTTATCAAGTAGGGAACATCTGGAAGACGGGGGTGGTTAAATGGTCGATTTCCCCGGCGCAGCAAGTCAATTTCAATTAGATGGACGTTGGCATTATATAAACGCTGGCGTTTCTTACGGTAGTCAGTTAAACCGGGTTCGCGTTTGTTTACGGGGGAGAGAATTTCGATACAGCTTACCAGTACGTTGTTGGCTGTATCCCGAATTTCGACTGTGGGGATGCGGACAACGACTGGTTGGATAACTGGAAGTGTTAGTGGTGCGGGGGTTGTTGCAATATTCGATGTGGGGGTAGGAGGAGTTACGTCGCGGCGTTGTCTTATCTGCAATACCTCGACATCTGGGTACAAAATGCCAATTTCACTTGAAGGGGAAATATCTTCCACAACATATACTGAAAGCCGTGCGGCATATTTGGGACGCAGCTGTGGGACGAGGAAGGTACGAATTTTACTAGCAAGGGCATTGTGTACGTCACTCCACAGGTAGCCTTCAAGATATGGGTCCATACCGGGGAACGGGGAAGGCATTTTACAAGCTCGCTTGACTGCACCTTTATTCTAGAACTTGGTGTTGGAAATTTCCCCGCTTTGCAAGGTATCGTTAATGTACTTCGCAATCTGGGCATCGCTTGGGATTCATTTACCACTAAAATTAGAGAGTTACATTTCATTGCCCACCAGCCAAAATGCTGCGGATTAAGTCGTTCAATACTGCATATTTATATAATGACGACGAACTCGAAGCTAAAGATGAAATCTTCAACCAGTACAAGTATGCGCTTGCTCATATTGGTATAGATTTCTACCGAGAAGATGTACAAGAAATTATCCTCAAATCAATTGTAGGGATGGAAGATGCACTGCGTGCCACAATCGCCTATTGGTATTGGAAGCAAGCCAACTCGGAAGAATTCGAGCATCCAAATGCATTTTTAATCAAAGCACTTCAAGAACAGTGGAAACCCTATAACTGGCAAGACTATTACTTAGAGAATCCCAATTTCAAGAACCCATGCGACCAATGGTGGCAGGATGCTGCGCTTCATTGGGGATACGATTTTAGAAACCAGTGGGTTGTTGATATTAATGATTTCGATGCAGGCGAAATCTTCATTATATTTAGTACTTGCAATCGGCTCTCGCTACGAGTAGCTAAACAATGGGGATGGGAAAGACTCAAAGAATATATATTCAGTAGACCGAAAAGTTTGGCGATCGCTAAAAAATAGTAGTCTGTGATACCGTTTTTGGAGAAATGTGCAAAAGCTAATTACTTAAGATAAATGATAAGTCAAGCTTATTAATACGTCCCTAAAATCAACCAAAATCAGCCGGATGGTAAATAAACTTCGCAGGTTATGCCATAGTTGTGGTCTACTGCTTGACGTAAAAACTCAAGCATTTGTTTGAGCTTAAGGTTCTTCTATCAGGGTTGGCATCTTACGGAGTATACGTAAAGGTGAGCAAAACACCCACAAAAATGCCAACGAGCTACCAACAGCCCCTATCCAAAGTGCTGCTTGTAACCCAAAGCTTTCACCTAACGTTCCTCCAAGCATTGCCCCCACGGGTACTGTACTCCAAATAATGAAGCGCAAACTGGCGGTCATGCGCCCTTGCAGTCGATTGGGTACAAGCGCCTGGCGCAAGCTTACTTGAGTAATTTGATAGACAGCATCTCCCAGCCCTGACAAAATTGCCGCCGTGACTAACAGGAGGATTACAACGTCATTGAAGTTAAACGTTAGAGGGATGAACAGGTAGCTTATCCCCCATATACCAGCTGCGCCCATAATAGTCCTCCCTAAACCGAGCCTGCGTTCTATTCGTCTGGTCAGTAGTACGCCCAAGAGGTTACCAAAGGCCCCTGTAGCGAGAATGAAACCAACCATAGCCGGACTAAACCCTAGCGTGCGCGTCACATAAAGAATGTACACAGTTTCTACCACACTAGTGAACATACGGAGAGTACTCGTGCAACAGGCAATAGCACGCAGCAGTGGGTTTTTCAGAACAACCTGCGCTCCTTCGCTCAACTCCTGCCAGAAGTTAGTTTTATTAGAGTTGATTAACACAGGTTCGGGTGCGCGGATCAATAAAACTAGCACTGCCGAAAGTAAGAAAGATACAGCATCTAAAGCGATCGCCACAGGAGCCGTCAACCATTGAACTAAAATCCCCGCCAACCCAGGGCCTAGAGTCTGTGATGTCGTTTGGCTAACTGCGAATTTACTATTACCCTCCACGAGCTGCTCACGCTTAATCAACGTAGGCACAAAAGCAAAGCTGGCTGTACTAGCCAACACACTCAGAGTACCTGTCCCAAACGCCACTAGATAAAGGTGTTCTATACGCAAAAGTCCAAAAACTGCGGCAATTGGTACAGACCCCAATAACAAAGCACGACCCAAATCAGCCGCAATCAATATCGGGCGTCGTCGTTGCCGATCTACCCACACTCCAACCACCAAACCAATTAACAGGAATGGTACAAACTCAGCGCCTTTGAGTAACCCCATTTGCGCCGGAGTTGCCTGTAAGGTGAGTGCAGCAGTGAGTGGTAATGCAAGATTAGTTACGGCGGAGCCAAACAGCGAAATAGTTTGGCCAAGCCATAGCTTCATGAAGTCAGAATGCTGCCAAAGCCCTTTGAGTTGTAAAAAGTTAAACATTAAGTAGAATTAAGGCGTTAATGTGTCATCATTCTGCCAACACATCAAACCCTTGTCGTTACTTTAAAGTCAGGTAAAATTACGAAAAGGCGCTGAGT
>NZ_JAIVFR010000728.1 GCF_020829685.1 Nostoc sp. CHAB 5715
ATGATCGCCCAATATTTTACGCAATTATTAGAAAAGGCTGAAAAGGGAGATACGCAAGAGGCACTCGCCGATTTAAACTGGGTATTAAAAGCCGATCCACAAGATGCCCAAGCTTACTGCTGTCGTGGGGTTGTGCGTTGCAAAATGGGGAATTATCGAGAAGCGATCGCAGATTTTAATCAAGCATTGCGACTAAATTTTCAAGATGCCATTGTCTATCGCAACCGAGGTAGAGCACGTTCTATATTGGGCGATCATCAAGGTGCGATCGCAGACCTCAATCAAGCACTCCAAATGCAACCCGAAGATCCCTTAGTATATATTGCCAGAGGTAATGCCTATCGGACAACGGGTAACTATCTCGGTGCAATTCAAGATTACACCCAAGCGTTGCAAATAAATCCTAATGATGCTCAAGCTTACTACAATCGCGGCATTGCCTATACTTGCATAGAAGAAATGCAAAATGCCCTGGAAGATTATCAACGGGCGGCGAGTATTTTTTGTGAACAAGAAGACTGGGGAAATTATCAACAAGTCTTAAGTAGCTTAGAAAAAATCCAAAAATTTAGTCCAGAGTCAAAAAAGCAAAAATATAACTTACTACGTCAGCGACTTTTGCGAATGGTTGGCGGATATTGGGAAATTGCCGAACGATTAATTCAGCAGAAGCAAGATTATTATCCTGGGATGTCAGACGATTGGTATTTGCAAAAAGTGATTGATGATTTAGAACGCGATCGCGGTAGATAATATCATGTCCGGCAAATTACCCATAATAAAACAACCCCACCCCGCCAAAGCTGCGCTTTGTCTCCCCTCCCCGCAGGCGGGGTGGGGTTCTTAGGGTTTAATAAGTAATCAAGCGGACATGATATCACTTGCTATTTTCCAATGAAACTAACTGACTACCGCTTCAGCTTTTTCCTCCGCTTTTTCCTTCACTAGCACATAAGGCGTTTCTGCACCTTGTGCCAAATATTCAGCTAGCTGACTTTCAATTTGATCGCGCACAATTTGGCGATACTCTAGAAAATGCTCGTTGTGGGCGCAAGCAGAGATGTAATGCTCAACAACTCCAGGGTTACGCTTGAGAATGCTAAACAAATGATGCCAGAACTTCCAACGGGTTTCCCGTTTGATGCCTTGTCGCCAAATTACAATCAGCAACGCTTTCACAACTACCCACTCTGGCATTTTCGCTGGCGCTTTCCAACTTGGCAAACCCATCATCAAGAAACAGCGATAGGTGCGATCCAAGTACTGTACTGGGTCGTATAAAGTACAAAAGGCTTCAATATATTCTCGTGCAAGTTCTTCCAGAGGACGGGTGGGGAGGAAGTTCATCAATGTTGTTTGGTTGATGTTGCCATCTTGATTTTCCCGGAGTCGTCCTTCTTTTTTCAGGCGATGCCAAAGTGCAGTGTTAGGTAACGCTTGCAACATGGCAAAGGTAGTAGAGGGAATAGCTGCTTGTTCTGCAAAGCGGACAATGCGATCGCCTGCACCTGGTTTTTCGCCATCAAAGCCGATAATAAACCCAGCCATTGGGCGTAATCCGGCTTTGGTGATGGTTTGCACTGCCTCAGTTAGGGAACTGCGAGTATTTTGAAACTTCTTGGTCATTTGCAAACTATCTTCATCCGGCGTTTCGATTCCCAAAAACACCGCCGAGAAACCACACTCAACCATCAACTCCAACATTTCTGAGTCTTGTGCTAAGTCCACTGAAGCTTCAGTGTCAAACCGGAAGGGATACTTGTGTTCTGCCATCCAGACTTTTAACTCTTTTAGCAACAATTTCACATTTCGTTTGTTGCCAATAAAGTTATCATCCACCATGAACACACCCCGCCGCCAACCTAATTCATAGAGGTAATCTAACTCTGCTAACAGTTGGGCTGGGGTTTTGGTGCGTGGTTTGCGCCCGTAGAGAACAATAATGTCGCAAAATTCGCACTGGAAAGGACACCCACGCGAAAACTGCACCGACATCATGTCATAAGCATTCAATTCTAATAAATCAAAGCGGGGTATTGGTGTGCTTGTGACATCAGGTTTTTCTGTGGCGCGGAAAGTCCCAGATGTTTCACCCCGTTTAATTGCTTCAATAAACATGGGGAGAGTGATTTCTCCTTCATCCAAAATCAGAAAATCTGCGCCAACATTTTGAACTTCGTGAGGTACAGAGGTGGGGTAGGGGCCGCCAACTGCGACTAGCTTCCCACGTTTTTTTGCTTCCTGAATTTGCTCAAGTAAATCTTGTTTCTGGACAATCATCGCAGAGAGAATTACCACATCTGCCCATGCCCATTCTGCTTCTGTTGCTGCGCGGATGTTGCGATCGACCAGCTTAAATTCCCATTCTTGGGGTAGAATCGCCGCTACTGTTACTAAACCCAGAGGTGGTAATAAAACCTTGCGATCGACTAACTCCAAGATTTTTTCATAAGACCAAAAGGTTTTGGGAAATATCGGATAAACTAACAAGATTCGCATGTAGTATCAATCCTCACACTTTGATTGTTATCTCACTCTAACGAAAATTAAGAGTTCTTGACTTTTTATTAAAGTTGTTCTATTTTAACATTTCAGTTAATTTATACATACTCATAGCAATATTGCCTGATTTATTCTACTGACAGGCTGTGCTTACGCAAGCTTTTGCTAATTTTTTAAATATCCTTGATTTGGTATGAGATGTTTTTGCCCGAATGTTAAGAGTATCAAATACCCTACTTCACACCTTTAACGCCACTAATTTTTAAAACATCACTCATGGTTGCACAATAATTTGGCAAGCCGAAACTATTGGGATTGGTAAATTTTTCGTATGTAAAATGCCGATAGTTCATACAAAACCGATCCCAAGCAGCCATCCGAATGCGGAACAGAACAATAATCAAATTAGCCAATGCTATAGATATGGGAATACGAAAGTAAATCTTTTTGCCCAAATAAGCACAAACTTCTTCCACTGCTTGATTAGCAGTTAACGGTGCTTGACCTAAAACCAACCGACGTGGTTGATCGTTTTGCGGAGGATTATCAATTAAATATCGCACGACAGTGGCAATATCTCGTCCGTGGATAAAGTGAAAACTCCCATCTGCTTCCAAAAAGCGAATCACATTAATATATTTCGTAACTTCTGGAATGCCAGATGTGAGATGAGAATAGGGTTTATTAGCATCCCCACCCAATACTAAAGTGGGGAATACTGTGGTAATTTTGGGTGCGATCGCTAATTTTTCTTTTTTATGTAAGCAGTCATATTTGGAACGGATGTAATCTGTCCCAATTTCACCAGCTTCTTTTAATGGTTGATTGTACCGATCCAAAACGCTAGCTGTCGAAAAATAAATCACCTGCTGACAACGTTCTGGATCTAGCAGTTCCAGCAAGTCTATAGTCTTAACGACATTAATATCAAATGTTTCATCACCACCCCAAGCTGTGGCTGTGAGTACCGCCGTATCAATTGTGGATAGCAAATCGGCAAACTGGCGAATATTTTGCATATCACCTTGCAAAACGTTGATACCTGAACGTGCCTTAGTATCAACTTGCAGTTTACTTGGGTTTCTAACTAGTAGATACAGTTCGTGATCTGTTTCCTTAATTAAGGCTTCTGTTAAATAATGACCTATACAACCACTTGCACCAGTCACTAAAATCCGTTTCTGGCTCATACTAAGATTTTAATAAGTTAGGAGTTAGGAGTTAAGAGTTAAGAATTAAGTTAAAAGTTCCGAATCAGGAGTTATTAATAAAGTTAGGAGTTAGAAGTGAGGAATTAAGAATAAAAGATAACTTTGCACCTTGCAACTGATAACTTTATAACTCCTAACTCATAACTCATAACTCATAACTCATAACTCATAACTCATAACTCATAACTCATAACTCCTAACCCTTAACTCCTAACTTATTAAAATCTTAGTATG
>NZ_JAIVFR010000729.1 GCF_020829685.1 Nostoc sp. CHAB 5715
TGCAATATAAGCCGGGTCAAAATTTTTGGTAATAATCTTAGCAATTACATCAGACGTGTGAGAAGCAATTTCTGAAGGTTTGATAATTGCACAATTCCCGGCTGCGATCGCACCTACTAATGGTGAGATAATTAACTGAAATGGATAATTCCAAGGCCCAATAATTAAGACAACCCCCAATGGTTCTGGATAAATTCTCGCCGAGTAGGAAAAAAAATCAAAGGAAACGGCTGCTTTTTTGGGTTTAGTCCAGTTTTGAAGATGTTTTATAGCATAATCAATTTCCTTAATTACGCCGATTTCTGTAAGATAAGTCTCCAATTCTGGTTTATGTAAATCTGCTTGTAATGCCTCTACTATCGACTGTTCATGCTCAATAATTGCTTGCTTGAGATTTTTAAGCTGCTCAATGCGAAAAGTGACATCTTTAGTTTTGCCACTTTTAAAAAACTCACGCTGATTCTGGATAATATTGCCAACGTTAGATAATTCAGTGGTAATCATTATTTTATCCCATGAAAAACTATTTACTTAATGATTTTTTATGCTATTTTAGTATAGCTTATTTATTGATTTTTAATATTTTAATTTATAGCTGAAACATTTATTTTAAACTTTTGGTATAGATTAATAAAGTTATAAATTATGAATCATTAGGGTAAAAAATTCGATAATTCATAATTTATAATTGCTAATTTTTCTCATTTTTAAGTGGGTAGAAGGACAATAAATACAGTCCCTTTGCCCAACTCAGAATTTAGCACAATAATGCCTTGATGTGCCTCGATAATTCGGCGAGCAAGGTACAGTCCTAAGCCACTACCAGAACTCTTGTGGCTACCTTGGCGAAATCGTTCAAATATGGTGGCTTGTTCTTCAGGGTGAATACCTGGGCCTGTATCCGCTATTTCAATTCTAATGTAGTTAACAGAATTGGATATCTCAGAGAACTGAGATTGACTACTTTGATCAAATTGGCGTTGAGAAGTAAAACGAATAGTCACAGATCCAGAGTCAGTAAATTTGATCGCATTACCTATGAGGTTGGTGAATAGACGATGCAATTCTAAGCGATCGCCCATCACTGTTTTTGTGCTTGACTCCTCAGTAAAATCTAAATTTAGAGACAGTGTTTTGTCTTGAGCTAGAGGTGCTAATTCTCCAGTCACCTCTTCTAGCAATTGGCCCAGATTAACTGGTTGAAATGCCAAAGTTTTGCGACCTGCTTCAAAGCGATAAACTTCCAATAAGGTATTGACCATAGAAAGCAGGTTGATATTGCTACGCGCCATAATAGCGATTACTTCCTGCATTTGCGGTGATAATGCTCCCAAAGCGCCTTGCTGAAATAGCATTAACATGCGATCAGCGGCTACTAAGGGAGTGCGTAAATCGTGGGTGAGACGGGAGACAAAATCTTCTCGCTGACGGGCAATTTCATCACGTTCATCCATACTATGCTTCAAACGCAGGAGCGATCGCACTCGTGCCAGCAATTCATCTACTGTTACAGGTTTGCGGATAAAATCATCAGCACCCAAGTCTAAACCGTGGGCGACGTTGGGCGCATCGTGGGCAGTGATCAGCAATATGGGGATGTATTGCGGCAATTTCATCTCTCCACGAATATGCTTAGTGACTTCGTACCCATCCATATCTGGCATCATCAGATCCAGCAGAACCAAGTCGCAAGGAGAAGCTTTCAATTCTGCCAAGGCTGAAATACCATTTTCTGCGGTACTAATTGTGTAACCTTCTTCCTCTAAAATAGTTTTGATCAAAAACACGTTATCAGGAGAGTCATCAACAACTAGAATTTTGTCAGAGCGAGAAGATTGTGAAGTCATATAGATGCAAGGTACGGGGTAAAAGTAAATTTTTAGAGTAGCTGGTTTATTGATATAGTTTTCTTAGATATTACCTTTAGATATACTTTCTCCAAAGAAAAATTGTTTACCTAGAAATTTATATAAATTTACTTTCAAAACAACTTTACTTACCTTTTTAAGATATAGCCACAAGCTAATTAAATTATGGCTCGTAAGCTTCTAGAACTGAATACAGAGGTGTATGAGACTGGTGAGATACACACGTAATAATGTTCTGCCTCTGTGTGACTTGTATCGCCTGTATTTTCGCGATCGCTTAGGTCTGTAGTGATAATTTCAAATTAAGACGAAATTTGCCCCAGCACCCAATACTGCGTAGGTTTTGCCTAAAAAATAACTCCAATGTAGGTTGGGTTGAGGAACGAAACCCAACATTTTCAGGCGATGGCGTAGCCCAGAGCAGGCATCGCACTTTTGATCTCAATGTCTGAGCCGTCCCCCGATGCCTTGGCTACCGTGTATACACCGTAGCTTACCAAGGGGAGCCAGTGCGTTGGGCGGGCAATGCCCGACGAGCCTTGCATCTGGCGTGGGACGGCTCAGGGGGGTTAAAACGATCATCATATCTCACGAATGATTTAGGACTGCTATATAAGCAACAGATACCTCGAAGTCATGTTGAAGTACTTGAAAGTCGTGTTGAGGTACTCCAAAATCGTGTTGAGGTACTTGAAAATCGTGTTGAGGTACTCCAAAATCGTGTTGAAGTACTTGAAAGTCGTGTTGAGGTACTCCAAAATCGTGTTGAAGTACTTGAAAATCGTGTTGAGGTACTCCAAAATCGTGTTGAGGTACTTGAAAATCGTGTTGAGGTACTCCGAAGTCGTGTTGGAGTACTTCAAACTTTGTCGCACCGCGATCAAGTACACAAAACAGGTGGTGTCTAGCGACAAGCCGCTATGCGTCTACGTTCATTTCTCAGAGGTGAGACTATCTAAAACTTGCTAGAATTCTCCTGTGGAAGGAATAGCGATCGCATTGGGGGAAGAATTGGCGATCGCGTTAGTAAAATCAGCTTTGGCTGAAATCGAGATAAACAATCTGTGGAACCCAGCGACGCACAATATCTAATTATCAATGCCTTACAAACCTTGGAGCTAATGACTTACAATTTATATGAAACAGACAGGGGTTTATGGTTTATTGCTACTCTGAGTCCTGTTTTACCAATAGCAGTAATCACACAAGCTGGAGAGATTTACCCTGTAGAGTGGGTTCAAGGCGATGACAACAACTAATGACTATAATAAACAAGAGCAAATCCGCCGACTGTTAGAACTCGGAAGCATTGCCAGGCAAAGACACTTAGATAGTGGAGGTAATCCTCATCTAGTGGTAGGTAGTCTTAATAATAACGATACTCTTAGCGAAGAAGAGAAACAAGAATTCCTGAAGTTAGCTAATCAAATTTTTGATGATGAATCAATTGCAAATTATCTGAAAAAAAATGGCAATTGGCAAGAAAAGTTTATAGCTATGAAAGAAAGCATGAGGATATCCGAGTAATTGTTTAATTGCATTCTTAAATAGGCGATCGCATCCTCAACCTCAAGTAAGCGATCGCTCCAATTACACAATTTGCACTGACTGAGTATTAATTTATGTTAAATTAGCCAATCTTACATCATTAGTGAATAAGGTTGTATCCAGATATTTTGCAGTTGCTACAATTATCTATATTTGTATCTAAAAAAATAAAAGGTTATTTCAACACCACTCATCCCTAATTTGCTGCTGATATTCCAAAGGGTCTTGAGTTAGTTGAATTACACCCGCATACTGGTTGAAATTAAACTCTTGTTTTTGTTGTAACTGATGAGCTTCTAATATCTTCTCAATTTGCTGCCAGTCCTGATAATCAATCAACACTGCTACCGGACGCATGGCTTCATCAGTCACAATTTTTTTCTTAAAAGGTAGCATGATTTTCTATCCCACATTCCGCAGATATTAAAGCGGATTTAATAATTATAAAATTGAAGAGACTCAAGCCTGAAATGATTGTCTAGCAATTATTTCAGGCTTTTTTCCTATAAAATAATAAGCGGCAAGTAGAGA
>NZ_JAIVFR010000072.1 GCF_020829685.1 Nostoc sp. CHAB 5715
CCAAAAAGTCGGGGATCTTGTTGTTCACAAATGATTTAGGATTACTAGATGGTATAGTAATCAACTGATGACCGACGAACTGGAAAGAGCAGATAATGATAGCCCGTGGAAAGAAATTTTAGAAGCTTACTTTCCCCAAGCAATGCAATTTTTCTTTCCCCAAACAGCAGAACTAATTAATTGGGAACGTCCCCACGAATTTCTCGATAAGGAATTTCAACAAATCGCCCGCGAAGCAGAACTTGGTAGGAGATATGCAGATAAATTAGTTAAAGTCTGGCAAATTCAAGGACAAGAAACTTGGCTATTAATCCATGTAGAAATCCAAGCAAAATCAGAAGATACTTTTGCCGAAAGAATGTTTTCCTACAACCTGCGAATTTTTGACAGATTTGCGAAACCTGCCATGAGTTTGGCGATTTTGTGCGATACAGATCCGACATGGCGACCCAATCAATATAGTTATAATTATCCTAATACTAGGCTTAACTTTGAATTTGGAACCGTCAAGCTACTGGATTATCAAAATCGTTGGACAGAATTAGAAGCCAGCGACAATCCATTTGCAACTGTAGTAATGGCGCATTTGAAGACACAGCAAACAAATAAAAAGCCAGGAGAACGTAAAGCTTGGAAATTTAGCTTGATTCGCCGATTGTATGAATTAGGATTGCAAGAAAAAGATATTCGTAACCTTTACCGATTTATTGATTGGGTTATGATTTTACCAAAAGCCTTGGAAGCAGAATTTTGGCAAGAGTTTAAGCAATTTGAGCAGGAGCGGACTATGAGCTACATTACCACAGGCGAACGCATTGGTTACGAGCGGGGAAAACAGGAACAAGGACAAACACTCGTGTTACGGCAACTACAAAAACGGGTAGGAGAGTTACCACAAGAGGTTCGGGGGCGCATTCAAACTCTTTCCCTAGAGCAATTAGAAGCACTTGGTGAGGCTTTATTGGATTTTACAACCCTTGAGGATTTACTTAACTGGTTGGAAGCAAATCAAACAATGTAGAATATTTCTTAATGGAAATAGTTCAGGACTTACGAAACTGGCACACATATCTTCTGATATAAGAGTCATATCATGTCCGGCAAATTGCTTATGATAAGTCAAAAGCGAGTGCAACGAAGTGGAGCGAACGCGAGTGCGTCTCGTAAGAGAAGCAATTCCCTTGGACTCTGCGATTGCTTCACTTCGTACCCTTCTCCTGACGGAGACGCTGCGCGTAGCTTGCTTCCCCGTAGGGGTACGGGAACGCTAAGAACGAACGCAATTGACTTGTGTTCAACCGGACATGATATCAAGGGTCAAAGGCCAAAAATCAAGTTTTAAAAATTAAAGCCTGTATTCATTACTGAATCAGGCTTTTGATGTTTATTAATACATTTGCACAGAGAACTTCATTTTAATCACTGAACAGTGAATCCTTCTGGTCTGATTGCATCTTCCAAATCAACCCCCATCAGGTTAACCCCCTGGATGTTTGCATTTGTGAGATTTGTCTTTTCCAAATCTGCGCCCTGTAGGTTAGCGGCTTGCAGGTTTGCTCCCAGCAGGTTAGCTTTCTCTAGGTCTGCATCAAATAGGTTGGCTCCCACAAGGTTTGCTCCCGAAAGGTTACCTTGCCTAAATCTGCTCCTTGAAAGTTTGCCCCTTGTAAATTTGTTTGCTGTAAGTTAGCCCTTTCTAAGTCTGCATCTTGTAAGTTAGCACCCTCCAAGTTTGCCGCTTGCAGATTTGCGTCCTTTAGCATTGCTCCAGTTAGATTACATCCGGCACATTCATTGGTTTGTAATAAACGTCTAACGTTTGCTGCTACAGACACTATTGGCGATGTAACCGGAGATATTACTGGTGCTGGTTCAGATGCCGTGGGTATGGATGGTGTTAGTGTTTGAGCTTTAACACTAGGCTGGTCAAGGAGCGAAAATGCTGCTACAAGTACCAGAAATACTGCTGTTACGATCCACTGAGTTAATTTTTTTGGATTTGGTTTATTCATTAGTTCCTTCCTATGGTGATTCGTAGTGCTGGGCTTGCTTTTATAAGAGCCATCAATAATGTGCTTTATTCTTACTTTAGATAAATTGATTGATAACATCAAATATTATTTTAATTCCAATTGATAAATTCAAGTGATTAAAAAATCTTTTTGGATGGGAAGCGATCGCTGATTTTTTTGGTTACATCAGGGAGATAGCACCCATCAAGAATTTCAAGTTTTCAGATCGGGTGCGATCGCCTCATACCTAATTAGAAAGCATTGCCAGACTAGGTAAAAGTCGATATGATTCACTTTTAATTAAGATAGAGAGTCCCAAGTAAATTAAGACAAAGGGGAAGATTTTCCGACCGAAGCGAGTTAAAATGGGAGCCATGAGAGGGTTACGAGTCAGGTTGTAAGAGAGTAAGCACCACACCCCAACAGTGAAATAGCAAACACACAGAATTATACCTATACTTGGAAGATTGCTACTGGCAAACAACGGTACATAGATCCCAATGTTGTTTCCTCCATTGGCAATGGTGACAGCAGAAACGCGGTACGTTTGAGGATCGCGGATGGTTGCTAATAGTGATTTCTTCTGGCGTTCAGATTTGACAGGAGAGGTTAAGTCAATTGACACAGCTTGCACTGTCTCTTGTTCGTTTTCTCGGCTGATAAGATTACTGATACCAATGGCGATGGGAAGCAAACCTAGTAACCCAATCCAGGTGCTGGGAATAATCAGACCGCCCAAGAAACCAGGGAGACTAGCGCATACTAAGGCAGTGAATCCCAGAAATTCACCAATAATAATATGCTTAGGACGAAAGCTGCGATTGACTTTTCCGAAGAAAGCTGTCAAATATAAATTGTCGTCAAAGGTGGTTGCAAAAGCGACAGAGATTCCAATAATTAATGTACTAATTAGCCAACTCATAATTCTTGCTCACGATAATTCAATGCTGTTTGTCCTAGTCCTTCTCTGAATCCTCAATGTTAGAGCAGTTCAGAAGATTTTGTGACTTTTTTACCTAACGACAACCGATCGCAGTTCGTTAGTCATTAGCGAGTTTCCCAGTTTTTAGAAGCTATCGCCTCTAATCGAATTGGTGATTTTTGTTCTCAGCAAGATACCTTGGGAGTTCATGAACTAAATATTAGGGCTTACAACCAAATAAGAGCAAATACTCTTGTTTTTTAAAACGATAAATAAAAGTGATTAATAACTTTACCAATATGTTTGCCTCGTTTCCTCGTTCATCTGCTTTGCATGGGAATGCATTCATCGAAAGCGGCGGGAAACTCCAGAGAGCAAGTGGCGTGGAGAGGGACAGTCGCCCCGCCGCTTGGGGCATTGGGCATAGGGCATTGGTAATTTCTTCCCCATGCCCTATACTTCGACTACGCTCAGTACAAGTGCCCCATTCCCCATGCCCAAAAACTCCAGAGAGCATGTGGCGTGGAGTTTTTCATTGAGACTCTGACTCAATGTCTGACGCGAAGCAGCAGCCCTAATCAGCGACAGAGCATGGGAACAAGAGAATACCTAATACTGAGCTATTGTTTGAGAAGCTTCTGTGCGTAGTTTACCGCCGTAGGCATCGCTCCTATTGAAGAGATGCTAAGTGGTTTTCTGTTGGTAAAGTTTAAGATATTCTTGACGGCTAGCGTTCAACATCGGTTAATATGACTAATCGCGCCCTGGCTTAAGTTTTAAAATTTACAGTAATGTTTGATATTTAACTTGTAATTATGCTAACCAGTGTTGACCGTTTATTATTTGTCCGGCGAGTCCCAATTTTTAAGGAATTGCGGGATGATTTTATTGTGCGGCTCACTTCAGTAATGAACGAATTGTCATTTCCAGCTAATTACACCATCTTTCGCCAGGGAGAAGAAGGGCGATCGCTCTATATTGTTGTGTCAGGCCGAGTTAAAGTTCACATCGGAAATAAACTACTTGCAGAGGTGGATCAGGGAAAATACTTTGGTGAAATGGCAGTATTTGATACTCAACCTCGTTCTGCCACTGCAACGACTTTGGAACCTTGCGAATTTTTGGAACTGACCCAAGAGCAGCTGTATGATGCGATCGAAGAAACTCCCGAAATTGCGGTGAATATCATTCGTGAGTTATCCCGTCTGATTCGTAAGTTGAATAATGATATGAATATAAATGGTATGAAAACTTAAGAATAGAGTTTAAAAAAGTAGCGAAAATCTCTTTTTACCCAGGACTTACGCAGCGATGATTAGTCATTGCGAGCGGAACGCAGTCAAGCGTTGCAATCCCAGTCTTGACGAGATTGCAACTCTAAGAGACGCACTCGCGTTCGCAACGCTTGCAATGACGAAAGTACGTTGCCTTTGCGTAAGTCCTGCTAAAGAAAAAAGCGTGTCAGTGTATAATATCGTCTTGGCGTGGTTACCGTTCTAAATCACCTGCTATTTTGCCAATTCCTGGTGCTAGTAACGCAAGGCGAAAGTCACGCATTCACGCATTCAAAAGTATTATAGAATAAGCTCTTTAGAGATTTTAAATGGTTGCTCTATTTACGCCGTGGCGTGCTAGTACCTTTATCAACCCGATACATTAAAAAAAAACGATTTTTTTTAATGTATGCTATCCCTTAAATTAAACTTGATATAGTATGTCATCTAAGTAATTAATCTAAAAATTATGCAGCCAAATACTCTAACCAATAAGTCAAAGCAGATGGTAAATGTGTTTACTTTTTTGCTACTGGTTTCCTCATTTTGCTGGCAAAATTCAGTGAAGGCGCAGTCTCAGTCAAATACGCAACTTCTGCCGTTTTTTGATAATGTAGATAACCCGGTTCCTGTTCGTTTCCCCGCAGGGCAACAGGCAGATATCACACCACCTCCACCGTTGCTAAATCCTTTTGACAAGGCTGTACTAAAACTCTGCGGCCCTATTGGTACAAGAGTTAGTTCTAATAATTTTAAACAATTGTTATCTTATTACCCAGATGTGTTGCAGAAACTTCAACAAGCTAGCGGCGGTGAACTGCGTCCTGGACGTAATAATAAAGCACAATTTATCGAAGATTTAACCAATGTTTGGTTCCAACGTCGAGGATTTGAGCATATATTTTGTGGTGAAATATATAACGCCAATGATATTGGTGGTTTACATTTTCACGGCAGATATTTACAACTACAAAATGAAGGAATAGGCGGACGGTTGCCAAATAATCAGGGACGAGAGGAAGTTGTTCCTGGAGTCATTTATACAATGGGTGTAGTAATTAAGCAGAAAAATAGGACAGTAACAGATGTTATCAAAGGCTATGGCTACCTCAGCAATGCTGAAGAAATGCTTTTAGATGCCACCAAAATATTTAAACTCCAAGGTAATAATGAGGGAGCGTGTATTTATAATGTACGTGACCGAGAAACAGGTCAATCCTTTCCTACAGTTTTTGTTAGGAAAGAAAAAGCAATCATTACCTATTATCCTGATGCTACTCCTCAAGGTGCAAAATGTAAAATTTAAAATTTCTAGATTGTCTGCAATAAGCGTATAGAGAAAAGACATGATCTTAGAAACACACCGCTTGCTAATGCGTGACTTTGTAGAGGCAGATTGGCAGGCGGTTTTTACCAAGCCCCGTTGGGGCGGGTGTAGGGGTGTAGGGGGGACAACTAGCCCCAACCACCCGCATCGTCATTTGCCCAGCAATAGAAGGGCAACCGTGTTGGACGGGGTTTCAATCCCCGTCCAACACCTTAAACCCTTAAACCCTTAAACCCTTATACCCCTAATGAACTATCAATCCGATCCTTTGTACTTGCGTTACAACTATTGGACGCATCGCACACAGAAGGATGTTTGTGAGTTTGTCCAGATGTTTATTGGTCAGCAAAAAGAGCAACCAAGAACAAAGTTTCAGTTAGCTATTATCCTCAAAGCAGAAAATCAGCTTATTGGTAATTGTGGTATCCGTGTAAACGACCCGGAAATGCAAGAAGCAAATATCGGCTATGAATTAAACACTCAGTATTGGGGACAAGGTTATGCAACAGAAGCAGCACAAGCCATTTTAAAGTTCGGCTTTGAAGAACTGAGAATGAACCGTATCTGGTCTTGGTGTGTTGCACAGAATATTGCTTCTGTAAGGGTATTAGAAAAAATTGGTATGCGTCGTGAGGGTCATCTGCAAGAAAAAGAATTAATCAAAGGCAGATGGTACGACAATTTTCTTTACGCTATCCTTGACCATGAGTGGAAAGCATAGCGGCTAGCGATCGGTTCTTCAACTTGTTATGTAGTTTTCATTTTGAGAATTTTGGCATCATATTGCAAAGGCTGGACGATGATGAATCCAAGGGTTAGCTGCTTCTAATTGTGCTGCTAGGCTGATGAGTGTGGCTTCAGCCGCAGGCTTACCAATTAGCTGCACACTGATGGGCAAACCATTACTATCAAAGCCTACAGGAATTGCGATCGCAGGTTGTCCAGTTGCATTCGCAGGTGGACAAGGGGCAACCCACTCAATAATATTTTGGAATGTCTCTTCTGGACTCAGAGAAGCCCATTCCCCAACGCGGATAGGTGAATGTAAATAAACTGGCAATACCAGCACATCCACGGTATCGAAAAACGCCACAATTTGCCGTGCCACTATCTGCATTTGAGAAACTGCTTGCAGGTATTGGGCAACAGAACCTGTGCGTGCAAATAACCAGCGATTCACTGGCTGCAAGGCTTCAACAGGAAGTCCTGATGCAGCTACCCCAGCTTGCCAGACGATTTGAAATGGTTCAATTAAACCGCTATAATCTGGAGATTTCTGTTCAACTTGGTGGCCGAGTTGTTCTAATAACTCAACTGTTTGGCGGACACCTTGCTGACAGTTAGCATCAGCTTCTCCCAAAGGAGAAATGCTAGTATCAAAGGCAATTCGCAAACCACCGAGTTTTGTCCCAGTAGCGGCGAGAAATGATGGTTCGGGATCTGGTAACCAGTAAGGATCGCCTGTTGTATAGCCAGATATGGTATCCAAAAGGGCAGCAGCATCAGCCACAGTCCGGGCGATCGGGCCGTTGACGGCAATTCCAGCGAGGCGTTCGCCTACGGGTGCTTTACTCACCCTGCCCCTAGATGGCTTAATTCCCACCAAACCACAACAAGCCGCAGGCCCCCGAATTGAGCCACCCCCATCTGAACCTTGAGCGATCGCACACAATCCCCCTGCTACTGCCGCCGCCGCCCCACCACTGGAACCGCCAGGGGTGTATTCTAAATTCCACGGATTTCTGGCTGGGGGAAAACCCATAGGTTCACTGTATGGAAACGAACCTAATTCGGAAGTGGCTGTTTTACCGAGAATAGTAAACCCAGCTTGCTTAATCCTTGTCACAATCCCATCATCATAATTAGGGATATTATTCAGTAATGCTGGATTTCCATAAGTGCAAGTAACACCTGCTACAGCATTGAGGTCTTTAATGGAAATCGGCACACCAAAAAATGGCGGTAGTTCTGAAGTAGTTGTCAATAATTCTGTTTTGGCTTTGGCATCTGCGATCGCCTGTTCTGCCGTCACCGTAAAATAGCTTCCTAATTGGGGATTCAACCGCCCAATCCGTTCTAAATATATTTCCACCAACTCTAGCGGTGATACTTCCCGGCGACGAATTAATTGCGCCAACTCTAGTGCTGGGGTAAATGCTAAATCAACTTCATTCATAGGTTAGTGAATGGGTAATTTTGGCTTTCTCTGGGATTTTTAAACTTAATTTGTTACTTTAGCAGGATTTCCGGGAACTATACATTTTATATAGCTTCTGAGATTTGCCACTCAAGGAAGAGGCAGTTCTTGCAGGAGGAAATCACCAGACACCTGGCGCCGTGGAAGCCCCAAGATCAGACATGGGGGTAAGGCGCAGGCGATTTTAATCGCCATAAAAGCGATTAGCGGTTAGCGAGCTTGCGATTAGTTTTAAACAAGCCGCCCAATATGAGCGGGGTATTAGCTATTAGCTATTAGCCATTAGCTAACAGCTAACCGCTAACAGCTAACAGCGGGGTATTAACCTCCCCAAGATTAATTTTTCGCCCACGAGGGGCGAGGCATGTACCGGGTTAATAGCTAATAGCTAATAGCTAACAGCTTTGTCAAGACTTGCGTTCGTTGTTTGGGTTGTCTGCTAATTTGGCTGTCAGAGCCTGTGCCAGGGTAGGAGCTAACCGCAAAACAGCCAAACAACAGGGTAAGCCAGTCAAATTTTTTAAGCCAACTAGCGTCGATTACAACGCGAGAATTTTTGCATTTAGAGAGAAAGACTGGACTGTTAGCTTGAATCTGCTCTCTGTTAGAGAACATATCAAAATGGATATTGGTAATTACCAATTGGGGAAACTCAAAGGTAAAAAACCAACATCGGCGCAATTGTGCAAACATCGGGATGGTTCCTACTATATTCATATTCAAATCAAAGATGAGGTTCCCGAACCACTCAAAGCTACCAACGTTATTGGTGTAGATTTTGGGAGGCGGGACATCGCTGTAACTAGCAATGGGGACAAATGGGACGGTAAACAGATAAACGAGATTCGAGATAGATACGCCAAAACTAGAGCTTCTCTGCAACAAAAAGCTACGAAAGGCACAAGGTCTACTCGCCGCAGAGCGAGACGGATTTTGCAACGGCTCTCGGCTAAAGAGAGAAGATTTCAGCAATGGCTCAACCATCAAATCAGCTACCGCATTATCAAAGAAGCACTGGCAAAAAATGCTATTGTTGCAATTGAAAACTTGACTGGAATTAGAGAGCGTACCAACAAACAACCTAGAAATAAAGTTGAACGTAGACGAACGAACTCTTGGTCTTTTTATCAATTGCGCTTTTTCCTTGAATATAAAGGAATCAAGGAAGGGGTTGAGGTAATTGCAGTCCCACCAGCCGATACCAGCCAGACGTGCCACCAATGTTTGCACATTGGCTTGAGGTCTGATAAACGTTTCAAATGTGATAATTGTGGCTGGTATGGTGATGCTGATTTGAATGGTGCAAAAATGATTTCTTTATTGGGGCAATCTGTAAGCTTGCCCAGAGGTTCGAGATGTCTATGTTGTTCTCTCAATATAGATAGCTCAGGGCTACTACAAAGCCCCGCCCTTTAGGGCTGGGGTTAGCTTACCTCTTCCTCCTGTCGTGGAATGAAGGAGGGAACATGCGTCTGAATCCCCATCTGTTCTATCTCCCCTACTCCCTACTCCCTACTCCCTACTCCCTTTCCTCTTTTTCAAGCCATTTTAATTGTTTCGCATAAACTTTCGACAAATCCCTAAGGGGTATTTATGGGTAACCTAGAAATACTTGTTAGTGAATTGCCAAATTCAATTATATTTTTAACACTATTAAAACTAGTCATAGCTTATTAAATATTTTCTTAGGGGCATCTGCTTTAGAAAACTAACTATGCGGCTATCAGTCAAATAATCCAAAACTGAAAAATAGACTATAGTAATCTTATTTTATTTGTGAAAATTGCCAGCCGCAGATCCCCGACTTCTTTAAGAAGTCGGGGATCTAGTTTCTCGTAGCCCTGACACAACTAATTAATTAACAAAAATATGGCGAGTCAAAATACTCATCATCTCCCCAGGATTTGCAGTCGGTAAAAGTGGACTCCACTCGCCAACCTCTGCAAATTGCAGGTTATGCAACGTGTGAATTATGCTAATCACTCCTCGACGAGAACCGATTACGAGAATTCTGATATATTCTCTGCCGAAAATTGGATCTTCAGAAGCTTGAATAGCGATCAAAGCAGAGTTTGATTGGCTAGTATCGGTCATAAAATTGGTAAGATGCATTTCGGTTTACCTAATTTCTATTCAAAACCTATCTTCGCAGAACTGCGAATATGACAATCTTACCTGATATTCGCAGTTCTGCGAATATTTACTTGGTCTTGATCCTCTGACACGATTAGGGCATGGGAAAAGCAGGAATTGCCCTTAGACAAGTGTTGGAAACCTACAACATTAGCCAAAACAAATTAGCAATAACAATGGGAGTTAAAGCTTCCGTAGTTTTCCGCTGGTATCATGAGCAGACAGACCCCAGCGGTGAAACAATCCTCAACATTGCTAAAGCACTCCAAAGCATCGAACCAGCCGCCGCTGGCGAATTTATCAGGCTATATGCAGGGGACTTCCTTCTAGACCAAAAAAAGTCCTAGAACCTCTGCGAACCTTTACCTCAAAAAAAAGGCGTTGCTGAATTCAGGTATGAAAATAATTTTGCCTGGCGCTAAAAACCCTTGTAGAGACGCGAAATTGGACTTCGTCCCGCAACGCTTTCGCGTCTCTACATCCCAATTCATAGCGCCATTATGCAACGCCAAAAAAAATAAAGAGGTAAATCGCCTTCTTTCAACGCTTCACCTCTCTTAAAAACAGATAATTACAACTAACAATTACACCTTAGAACGGTCAGTCAAAATCTCATAACCAGTCTCTGTCACCAAAACTGTATGCTCAAACTGAGCCGATAAAGAATTATCCATAGTGACTGCTGTCCAACGGTCAGATAATGTCCGTGTGTGTCTAGAACCCGCATTTAAAATTGGCTCAATAGCCAGCGTCATCCCCGCCCGGAGTTTAACATTTGGCATCTCACGAGTACGGTAGTTGAATACTGAAGGTTCTTCGTGCAGATTACGACCGACACCGTGTCCAGTGAATTCTTCGACTATACTAAAGCCGTTAGCTTTCACATGATCTTCAATTGCTCCAGCTAAATTAAGCAGGTATACACCAGCTTTTACTTGTTCAATGCCCTTATATAAAGCTTCTTCTGCTACGCGAATTAATTTAGCAGCTTCTTGCGTCACTTCACCGACAGCAATCGAAATGCAAGAATCACCATGAAAGCCTTGGTAATAAGCGCCCGTATCTACTTTTAATACATCCCCCACGCGAATCACTTTCTTGGGACTAGGAATGCCATGCACTGCTTCATTGTTAATACTGGAGCAAATAGAACCTGGAAAACCGTGATATCCTTTAAAACTCGGTGTTGCACCCATTTCGCGGATACGTTTTTCTGCATAAGCATCCAAATCAGCCGTGGTCATTCCTGGCTTTACTAACTCGGAAATTTCTTTTAGGACAGTTGCCACAATTGTCGCTGATTGCCGCATGATTTCAATTTCACGCGGCGATTTAATTTCAATTCCTCGGCGCTGTTTTTTCGATGTTCCAGGCTGAGTTGTTTGAGGAAGTAAGTTACTGAAAATGTTCATAGGAAATTAATAATTACTGGTGGCTCTGGCACTGAGTATTAATGCTTTTTCTAGATTACTTGAGAAATAATATCTATAATTTAAATTATTTTAATCTTTGATAGGGATTGTTCCAGTTTAGCCGCTAACGTATATAGAATAACACATTCGCGTACTTCTGATGTGTTGGACTTGAGTTCTAGTTTATGGATGGCTCCTTTTATTTCTACTTTCCCCGCTTCGACTTTTTGCGTCCAGATGTCATCGGTAAAATGTTTGGCGGTAAAATAGCGTTTCAGTTGACTAGGATTAGTTAACCGCAACTGATAGGATTTACCAATATAATTAATTAATTTCCTCCCAAACTCCTTATGAGTTCCTCTCCTCCCTTTATCCCTCAATCTGACCCTCCCCTTCCTCCTTGGGAAACCTTACCAACGATGTATGATTTACCAAGTGACAACCCAGAGGAACCAGGATTGCCAGACGATTTTCACTTTTTACAGCCTTTACTTTTATACTTAACTTTTCAACCCACTATCTGGAATCCAGAATTAGTTTACAGCGCTGCTGACCTTAATCTCTACTATGATCTCCAGCATCCTTTATGGTATAAGCGCCCAGATTGGTTTGGTGTGGTAGGAGTATCAAAACTCTACAAAGGGGAGGACTTGCGTTTAAGTTATGTAACTTGGCAAGAACCAGCAAATCCCTTTGTAGTAGTGGAATTATTATCTCCAGGTACAGAAGCGGAAGATTTAGGCATGAAAAAAAACGCAGCCGATAAACCTCCCAGCAAATGGGAAGTTTATGAACGAATTCTGCGGATTCCCTACTATATTGTTTTTAGTCGCTACACTGATGAACTCCAAGCTTTTCAGCTAGTAGGCAGTCACTATGAACCAATGAATTTGATTGAGGGACGTTTACCAATGCCAGAGTTGGGTTTAAGTTTAGGATTATGGCAGGGGTCATTTCAAGATATTCCTAAGTTGTGGTTAAGGTGGTTTACCTTAGCAGGAGAATTAATTCCACTACCTACAGAAGAAGTGGCTACGGCTAAACAAGAAGCGGCTCAAGCAAGACAAAAGGCAGAACAATTAACAGAACGTTTGCGTCAGTTAGGCGTGAATCCTGATGAGCTAGATTAATTGTTGTCATTTGTCATTTGTCATTTGTCATTTGTCATTTGTCATTTGTCATTTGTACTGAGCCTGTCCTGAGCGTAGCCGAAGGGCGAAGTCGAAGTATTTGTCCACAATTAGCGAATACTTTTCTCTACTAACACAGATGGGCCAGCAGTAACGACTACGATTTGATCTGGGTGGAGTAACTCACGAGCCGCTTGATTAACTTGGGTAAGGCTGACTTTCTGGATTTTGTCAGTAAAGGAGTGCAATTCTTCTTTATCTAATCCATACACCTCATTCATCAGAATTTTATCTGTTAATTCCTCTGGGTTTGCTAGGGAAACGTTGTAGTTGCTCATCAGGGTGCGTTTAGCTGTTTCTACTTCTAGTGCAGTGACACCTTGTTGATGGATTTGCTGTAGTATTTGGCGGGTGCTAGCGATCGCTTTACTGCTATCTTCAGGACTAGTTTGCATTTCTATCAAAAATGTGCCTGCATTCTTTCCGGCTTGGAAGGAGCTATAAATTCCATAGCTCAAACCTTGGCGATCGCGCACTTGGACACCTAGTTTACTAGATAAGGTATCGCCTCCCAAAATCTGGTTCAATACTAAGGCTGCGTGAAAACGAGGATCATAACGGTTAATCCCTGTGTA
>NZ_JAIVFR010000730.1 GCF_020829685.1 Nostoc sp. CHAB 5715
AGAGACTATCCAGGCGGCTGAGTGTAAATAGACAAACGCTGTTTGCCGCAAGGCTAGGGTTGCCTAGTAGCTGATAGCTTTCACAAATGCTTTAATTTAACTTAAGCAGGAGAGCACATTTCAAAATGTCAACACAAAAAAAACCTGACCTGAGCGATCCTCAGTTAAGAGCCAAACTAGCTAAAGGCATGGGTCACAACTACTACGGTGAACCCGCTTGGCCTAATGACCTACTTTACGTCTTTCCAATCGTGATCATGGGTTCCTTCGCTGCGATCGTGGCTCTAGCTGTGCTAGATCCCGCTATGACCGGTGAACCAGCAAATCCTTTCGCCACACCATTGGAAATTTTGCCAGAGTGGTACTTGTATCCAGTCTTCCAGATTTTGCGATCGCTTCCTAACAAACTTTTAGGAGTGTTAGCAATGGGTTCTGTACCAGTGGGGCTAATCCTCGTTCCCTTTATTGAGAACGTTAACAAGTTCCAAAACCCCTTCCGTCGTCCAGTTGCAACCACAGTATTCCTCTTTGGTACCCTTGTCACCTTGTGGCTGGGTATTGGTGCTGCCTTGCCATTGGATAAATCTTTGACCTTGGGACTATTCTAAATTAGTCACCACAAAGTGCTTTGACGCCTGTGAGTTTCAAGAGCAGATGCAGATGTGCTCTTGAAAAAAATTTACAGGCGTCAATTTTAACAAAAAAGAATACATGCGTCAGTCGCCAGAATTCAGAATTGAATTCTGAACGAAAAAGTGGATGAATAACTGGGTTTAAGTCCCCCACCAAATCAGTGACGGGTTTGAATCCCCCACTGTAAGCGTTGCGTAAAGCCTTCTCTACTAGAGGCTGCGCCAACGGCATAGCAACGCTATGAGCGAGTTCCCGTCCCTTGCGCGTCTCGTAGAGAGCGTCTTGATTCTGACCGGAGGCGGAGCGTTTCCGGCTTTGCTCCGGAATTCTGACTCCTGAATTCTTCTTCAATAATTCAGATTGCATCTGGGATCTGAAGTTTTGGATGGAAAAGCTATTCCAAAATCTAAAATCACCAAAAGTCATCAAATACAAACATTTTTCACTTAGTTAACGTAAGTTGCTAGTTACAATCCTCGAAATGCCAGAATCGTTCATGTTTTGTCTTTTGGGACATAGAATATCTCAGTTTAGATTTTTCTATATCAAAGAAATTCTGCGAATAGTGCAAAATTTAATAACTAGCAACTTGGGTTTACTTATATTTAAGTCACAGTTAATGTTTAGCATAGTGCAGCAAGACCATCTGACGGTTAAGAGCGAACTAAGTCTCCTAAACCAGGTGCAAGAATGGTTCGAGCAATTTTGTCTGCAACATTTGTCTCGACTTGGCTGGTCAAAAACCCAACTTGATCGCCTAAATTTAGCATTAGCAGAAGGCTTTACCAACGCTGTTCGTCACGCTCATCATGCTTTACCCCCAGAAACAACCATTGAGATTAACATTTATCTCTGGATTGACCGACTAGAGATTAGAATTTGGGATTATGGAAAACCTTTCAATCCTGATGCGATCGCAGAGCCAGAACCAGGTACACTGCAAGTAGGCGGGTATGGATGGTTTCTCCTGCGGCGGTTAGCTGATCGTGTTGTATACGAACGTGGTGCAGATGGTAGAAATTGCCTCCTTATCGTCAAATACTCTCAAGAAGCACAAAAGTAAAAGTGAAGCAGCCAAAGAAGAGGAAAGGGGGCAGTTCTTGCTGGGTGCAGAGGAGAGAACCTCGTAAATAAAAAGTTTCGGGTTGCTCAAACTTGGACACATTATTTATCTCTACGAGACGCTAAAGGCTAACGTGCTTTGCGTCTCAAAATAAATATTTTTACTTAGAATATAAATAAATCTCATATCAAAATAGAAGCACGATCAAAAGGAGTCATTGGTCAAATATATAGTTATTTGATTGATAAAAGTATACTCTTTTTCAATATTATCTGGATTGGGGTAATATGTTTTTTACGTAAAATTGCTTATTTATTATGATTTTTTTGTAAAGCCTCAAAGAATATTGTTGTATAAAAAGAATTAATGAATACAGTAAAGATAACATTCGAGTTACATTAGCTCCCTTGTTAATATTTGTCAGCAGTGTTGAGAGTCTTATTTTTGTTCTCCAACAAGTGTCATTTTGTGCTTAAAGAGATAGAGGAAATAGGGGACAAAATATGATTAAGACAGCCCTAATTACAGGAATTACTGGTCAAGATGGCTACTATCTCAGCCATTTGCTCCTCAACCGTGGTTATCGAGTTGTAGGATTAGTACCCCCACATCGACAACCTAATTTGACCAAACTGGGAACACTGGCAAATCAGGTAGAAATTTTTACGGTTGACTTGAGGGATAATGCGGCGCTGTTGACCGCAGTTGAACAGCTGCGTCCCCAAGAAATTTACAATTTAGCGGCTCCCAGTTTTGTACCCGACTCTTGGAACGACCCATTGGGAACCCTGGATCTGATAACTGGTACGGCTACCAGGCTTTTGGAAGCAGTACGAAAAGTTGGTTTGTCTACCAGATTTTATCAAGCCAGCAGTTCAGAAATGTTTGGCGATGTATTTATTTCGCCTCAAGATGAAGAAACGCCTTTTCGCCCCAAAAACCCCTATGCGGCGGCCAAGATGCACGCCCATTGGACTATGGTGCATCACAGACAGCGCTATGGGCTATTTGCCTGTAGTGGAATTTTATATAACCATGAGTCTCCTCTGCGTCCACCTCAGTTTGTTACACGCAAAGTTTCTTTGGCAGCTGCATCGATTAAATTGGGTTTAACTGACACCTTAGAAATAGGTAACCTAGATGCTAAACGCGATTGGGGCTTTGCTGGAGATTACGTAGAAGCAATGTGGCGAATGTTGCAAGTTGATGAACCAGAAGAATATGTGATAGGCACTGGTAAACTGCACAGTGTAAGAGATTTAGTTGCCGCAGCCTTTGAGTCTGTAGGATTGGATTGGACGCACCATATAGTTTTAAATACCAAATTATTGCGACAAGATGAGCATTTTCAACTAGTAGCCAACCCCAGTAAAGCTAAAATAAATCTTGATTGGGAACCCCAAGTGAGCTTTGAGGAACTTTTAGAAAAAATGGTAAAAACAGATTTAGAGCGGTTAAAAAGCGGTGCGATCGCGCCTTTACCGCAAGTGTAAATAACCTAACATGCATATCACTACAGTGACAGAAAACCTAAAGTTAGGTGATAAAATTAACAAAAAAACTAATCATGTCTTCGTGTTTTTAGAAATTTTTGCCCACGAAGGCGGTATCCAATCATATATAAAAGATATTTTTCGCGCCTATCTGGGATTGAGCCAAGTCTACAAAGCGGAAGTATTTTTGCTGCGAGATAGTCCTGATAGCTTAAATCCGTTTAAAGACAAGAACTTAAAATTTCATTACTTTAAAAATCAGTCTCCCTATTTGGGGAGATTGCAAATGGCAGCAGCTTTACTTAAGTGTCTGTTACAAAACCGTCCAGAACAAGTTTTCTGCGGTCATATTAACTTAGGAGTATTAGTACAAACTCTTTGCCAGCCCTTGGGGATTCCTTACACAGTGCTAACTTATGGTAAAGAAGTCTGGGAACCGCTCAAAAATCAAGAACGTCGCGCCCTGACATCAGCAGCTGGAATTTGGACAATTAGTCGTTACAGCCGTGATCGCGCCTGTGCCGCTAATAGTCTAAATCCGAAAATGGTACAGATGATGCCTTGTGCAATTGATGGGGATAAATTTACTCCTGGTTCCAAGCAGCCAGAATTAGGAAAGAAGTATGGCTTAACTGATGCTAAGGTGTTAATGACAGTAGCGCGGTTATGGTCAGGGGATATTTACAAGGGTGTAGATGTAACGATTCGGGCGTTACCACAAATCGCTCAGGTTTTCCCAGACTTCTTTACCATA
>NZ_JAIVFR010000731.1 GCF_020829685.1 Nostoc sp. CHAB 5715
ATTCCAGGCTTGTTCCCAGTTAAACAGCCAGCGTGTGAGAAACCTTCCTAAGTTTGCTAACTCAAAAGCATTGTCAATATCTATATCTGGGGCTATCCACTCAAGGAAATACATAGTCTCTCTAATCAGGCTTTTGACCACATCCTCATGCGTAGAGTCACTGAAAAGTTGACTTATCTGTGCTAAATTAGTTACCAATTTTCCCAATCTAACAGGGATACTATCTTGCACAAAGGTTTCTTGCTCATAAGTTAAGCTACTATTCATCCTTTGAAACTCCATAAGAATTTGGGACACAATTTCTCTAATCTGAACGTCCATAATTTCCATTGAACGATTAATGTTTTAATAAGATATGCGTTAGCCGTACTCCGCAGGAGTTGCAAGCTACGCGGAGCGTCTCCAAGAGTTGGCTTTGGCGTACCCTTACTCAAAAGCTTGCTACGCGTAGCGTCTCTAAGAGTTGCCATCGCTTGCAGCTTAATTTTACAGGTATCTAGAATTAGCGCGATGTCTACAACGGGCGTAGCTGAAGCACTCCCACACTTGAGCAGTCCGCTTTACCCAATCTATGAGGTGCGACGCCGAGTAGCCCGCCGCAGGCATCGCTATAATAAAACCAGTATCACGCTCGGAAAACTCACAATGTCCATTACACTTGATCTGCCACCGAAAGTTGAGGCACTGTTGCGACAGCGTGCTGAAAGTACTGGACAAGATATTTCGCAAATGGCGCTAGCGGTGCTGACTTTAGGACTGAGTTTGGACGATCAAGATTTTTTTGAGGCTTTAAAGGGAATCCAACGTGGGCTTGATGATTTTGAGCAAGGACAATTTTCGAGTTTAGAGGACTTCATTGCTGAACAAAATCAGAAATATGGATTGTCTCTTGAAGCATGACGTACCGCATTGATTTCTCTAGCATTGCGAAAGCCGAAGCGGATGCCGCATTCTTAAGTTTTTCTCAGTTTACCACAGATGAACGCGCCCAACTCTGGTATCAAGGGCTGATTAAAGCAATCGTCTCTCTGCAAGAAATGCCTCGGCGCTGTCCAATCGCTCGAGAGGATGCCTTCTTTAGTCAAGAAATTCGTCAGCTTCTTTACGGGCAAGGAAAACAAACCTATCGTATTCTATTTACGGTTCTTGAAGATCAGCCTGTTCCAACGGTGAGAATTCTCCATATTCGTCATGGCGCACAGAAGACAATTGGTGAGCCGGAAGTAGAGGATTGATTGTATTGACATTCCATCCACAATATCTTCCTCAAGTATGGAGTGTAAGCGTAGCCTGATAGTGACGGGCTACGCCTACACTTATGAGCGCAAACCACGTTGTAGAGCGATCGCCTTTCGCAGAAAAACAACATTTGTAACAAATAAAGAAGTAATGAGAGCAATAAAAATAAAACGGAGCGATGGCAACTCTTAGAGACGCTACGCGTAGCAAGCTTTTGAGTAAGGGTACGCCAAAGCCTTTGGCTAACGCTAATTGTTGCTCTAATAGACTGAATAATATCCAAAGTGACAATACTGCTTCAGATTTAGTGCAGTAATTTTACAGTTCTTATTAGATGTACTTTATTTACCTGATATTAGCCGTACTATCGCTGAGTGCATAGCAATCAACCGCCGAACAATCTGATCGATCTCTAAATATAATATGCTGTAATCAATGACTGCCTGACGAATAGGTGTATGTCCTTGATTGACAGCTAATTCTTGTATCTTGGCTGTACGTATAATTAATTTGCAGCTTACCGCTGCATGGGAGAGATGTTATATTCTCCCCACCATGCCAGTAATTAATCTTGCCGATATTCAACAAATTACTAAAACACAGCAACAACTCCTATTACCCAGTCAAAAATATCATCCAAATCGCTCTGCCTTTGACTCTATAGTTGCAGATAACTTTTCTTTGGTGATGAAACAACTATTTTTAGGACTGACTGTAAAACCTTTATTAAATGCTTATCCTCAAATTGCTCAGTGGGTTTCTCAAACACAGGAACTTGCACCAGAAATTTTTCAATCTCGGAAAAAGTTATTAGTCGATAATCCAGTTATTGCACCTCTTGCAATTAATGACGACAAGCACTTTATTCAAGTATTAACAAATATAGCATTTAAACAAGGTATTCCCAGGCTTTATGAATGGGCTATACGCCATCCACATTTAAGCTGGCAAGACCGGGTGAAGCTGTGGACTACGGCTAGACAATACTCAGTTACTCCTAACCAAATACAACTCGTAGTTTTAGCATTACATCCTATTAAACCAGCCCAAAGATTAAATGTACGCTGGAATCAAAAGGATCAGATGCAGACTGAAAAATGGTTAATTAAACTACTGACTCAATCTCCAGATAACAAATCACAATCAAACATAGTCATTCCTGAGTTATCGTCAATGGTCAATTTAGAAGCTATTCCAGAAGTCAAGATTTAAGAGGCTAATGCCTCTGCCATTGGCAAATGCTTATTACAGATAACACCAATGGTACTCAAATCAACTTTTGAACATGGATGGCTATTATCAAAACTACTGAAATTAGATGATGAATATCAAGGTAGATGTGAGCAATGGCGATGGACAATGGAAACTGGAGAACTGCCTAAAGAAATACCACAAACTGAGTTTTTAGACTTAGGACATCCTCAAGTTTTACAGATGCTCTCAAGCTGTCTGCAATCTATTCCTATAGGTGGATGTGGCAGTCCTTCCAGATTTATTCTCTATTTCACTGATTGGTTACTTTATGCTCTAGGACATCCCAGCATTGCTAAATTGCCTCATGAGCCAGAGGGATGTAACGGTGCGAGTAATCGTCTTATTCAAGAACTAGAACTGAAGCTTTTGATTTCTTGTCCCTTCGATTACTTTGGTCATTTGTTGGGTGCTAATCGTTACGGGCAATCAAGAGCTAAATTCTATCCTACTCCTACTTGGACAGCCAGGACAATGGCTATTGCAGCAGTTGACAGTTCTGCTGCAATAGCACCATTTCATATATATGAACCAGCACTTGGTACAGGAAGATTAGCATTGGAAATGTCCAATTATGCTATCAGTTTAACAGGCTGGGAGTGGGATTCACTACTAATAAAAATAGCAAGTTTAAACTTCATGCTTTACGCTCCCTACTTGGCATTGCCTATTCCTAGTTTGGGTGGAGATTTAGTTATCGGAGATACGCTGATTGGGAAGGGAATTTCTTTTATTCGACCAAATTTAAAATATGAAGCTCCCGCATCAGCACCTAAACCTAAGCTAAATAATAGTTTGCTGATTAATAGTATCAAATATGAGAATACTAAAGCAGAAAATATGTTGCAAGGAAGTTTATTTTGATGACAATTAAAATTGCTGATTGGCAACAACTATTTCAAAATTGTGTCAGTAATCCTCCTCTGCCAATTTCCTTGCCTACTGTAGCACTTGCCAATCCTCCCTATTGCAAAATTAATCTCACTTGCGATTCCGAACTCGCCAGATTTGAGATGGCTTATAAATGGATAAAACACGGAGATGGAAGCTACGTTATTACATCCAAGTTGAAAACCCAAACAGAACAAGAGTGCTTATTTGTAGAACAGTGTTTAAATCAATTGCAACCTGGTGAAATAGTCTGTATTTTAGTGTCTAATGGAATTCTTTCTTCATCTAATCAAGCACACTTTCGCCAATGGCTATTAGAAGACATGGCTTTACTAATTGCTTCCATTCAGTTACCTACAGAAAACTTTCAGGTGGAATGTGGATTGGGAATTATCACCAGTTTTTTGATTCTTCAGCGCAAAGGCTAAATATGCAGTCACAGAAGACGCTAAGTTACTGTGTCGGGCCCAGGGCATTGATGCATTAATCGAAGTCACAGGTGCAGTGGAATTTGGCGCTCACATCGTAATGGAAGCGATCGCTCATTGCA
>NZ_JAIVFR010000732.1 GCF_020829685.1 Nostoc sp. CHAB 5715
CTAGTATGGTTAACTAATCTCGCACATCTGAGAATTCGGGTGTTTCCCAGTTGGGAAATACGCTTGGATGGAGGTTTAACCCGAATAGGAGTTAGAAATATGCCAGTTGTTTCATTGGCTCAAATGACGGAGTGAGGGTTTCTGCGGCATCCTGGGCTGGCAGAATATGGGGCAACTTGAAAAGAATTACGGTAAGGAAGTAGCAAAGACTATTCTTGGTGCTTGCGGTACTAAGTTTGTTTTCAATCCTAGTGAAAATGAGTCTGCACAATTGTTCTCCAGCTTTTTAGGTGATGAAGAAATCAAATACAAGCATAAAAGTCGCTCTACAGGTGGGGGTAAAACTAATACTACTACTAGTGACCAAGAGAAGACTAAAAAACTATTGGAGTCAGCCCAGTTTTTGAAACTGCCAGCAGGTAAATGTGTCTTTATAAATCCTGCATACTCCAATAATTTTGAAGGGTCGGTTCCTCTACTGAAATCTATCAAAATCCCCCAAGCCATTCTAGATATTGAAGAATACAATCAGCAGCAATGGACTAAGCTTGTCACTATTCTGGCTAGAAAAAGTACTCAGAAGTTTCCGACTCAGCATGACTTAGATATCAGAATTGCTGACATTAATAATCGTTTCCCTCTGCCTCAAAACCCCAAAGATGCCAACAATTCTTTACCTTTAGATATCTCGGAGGTCAGTTCATTGATTGATGCTGATGACAACGTATTTATTTAATTTTTATTTACTCAGAAAATTGATGAACGACATTTACAACTAACTTCGGCTTATGCTAAAAGTAGTGAATACTTTGCCAGAACAGTAATAGCCCCTTATCTAAAGCTTGTACTAGACTCGATAGAATTAGCAATAGATGAATACATCAACTCCAGATTAAAGTTGGAAATTGGTAAAGAAACTTATGTCATGAGTTCTGACGAAAATGGTGGTTGGAAGTGGGAGAAATTTGACCCCAAGACTAACGAATTTGTTCAAGCAGAATTTGCTGACCTAGAAGAATTTTCAGAATTATTAACAGAGCTTTTGGCATCAAGGAGTGAATACCCCTTCTTACTTCCGTCTGATATCCCACCACTTTTACCTGGTTCTATCACACCCCCCGATTTACCTCCCACTGGTTCACCTCCGATTTTGCCACCTAATGACAAACCTCCGTTTTTACCACCGTCTACTACACCTGTTGAAGTAGTAGAAATCGCTCCTCTAATTGACTCAGCTCAAAAGGCAGAAGGAAGAGTACACCCAGAAAACCGCACTTCTGGGTTGTGGAGCTACTTCAAAGAGGCAAGAAGTGAAGACGAATTGCTGCCATTTGATCTTAGTAGTGAACTTGGGTCTGAATACCCCACTGCTTCAAACTCTTCATCTGACCCAATTTCTCCAGTCCCCACACATAAGATAGATCAAAATCACTTGCAAGAATTAGTAAGAGGAAGTGCCATCGCTCCGGCTATTGCCGAGATGAATTTTAAGAGCTTACACATTGACCCCATAGAACAGGAACATGAAGCATGGGAATATCTCATGTACAGTGACAAACTAGAACGCCTGAATACGGGGCGGCTGTCTGCTTCCATTCTCAATAGATATTCTCACCTTGAGGATGGCGGCTGGTGGTGTAACTCTGGTGTTGATCCTCGTGACTTTGCTAATCTTGAGCCAGGGAATGAACCTAATCAAAAATTGTGGGGATGCTACAAACCTAATAGTCCCAGAGAAAAAGCCGAGAACCCAGGCAAATTTATTAAATATGAACACCCACCCAAGGTTGATTTAAGCATTTTCTTGCTTAATGTACCGAATGAGATTGCCGAACGCATCTACGAAAAAGCTGGAGTACAGCCGACGCAAAGCGATCGCCAATCGGGATTTTGGTATTGCGTTTGGAAGCATAATGTCCCAGTCACTATTGCCGAGGGTGCAAAGAAGGCGGCCAGTATTTTGAGTCAGGGGGAAGCAGCCATTGGATTACCTGGGATTTATGCTGGATATCGCGTTCATGATGAATTGGGCAATCAAAGAGAGCCTGTATTACATGATGAGTTGGCAGTTTTCGCTACGAAAAATCGGGACATTAAAATTTGTTTTGACTACGAGACTAAGCGCACCACTAAACGCAACATTAATATCGCTACATACCGCACTGGTCAACTGTTAGAAGAAGCGGGTGCTAAGGTAAGTGTTATTTCTTTACCAGGGCCAGAAAAAGGTGTCGATGATTTGATTGTTGCACAGGGCGCAGAAGCTTTTAAGCAAGCATCTCATACATCAGTCCCATTGGACAATTGGTGGCAGAACAATCAACCTCCTGATTTGCGTTTAACAATATTATTGAAAAATGGTAAGGAGATCCAGCTTTCCGAGCAAAAGGGAGATGGCACTGTTAATGCCCCATCTTCATCTCTAGAGAACTTAGAAGAAGAACAGACAATTGCTATTTTTGGGAAAAATCGCTCCAAATTTTCGATCCAAGAAGCAACAGACTTTACAATCACAGAGAACTCATCACCAAGTCCGGCATCAATAGACCCTCAAGTAATAGATGCTGAAGTACTTGCTAATGAAGGGAAAAAAGAAGTTATTCCCTTCATTAGCGCTTCACCCGTGACTCCGGTTGAGGATTACCAGATTGATTCTTGGGCAAGAAGAGAGCAGGTCACAATTTATCAGCCGAATTTCTTTAGAGAGCGTCTAGAAGCTAGGGAAAATAAGGAGATTGCTTCTACTGCATTCGCACTTGTGAAAAATTATGGTGTTCAACAAGATAATAGTTTAGTTTATCGGGCGGATGCTTTTACCATCAATAAGGTTGGGAACAATTACAGTATTTATCGCCGCACTGACGAAACTAAAGCCCTAATGCAGTTTCATACTGATAAATGGGGAGCTATCACTAATCCTGGGCAACCCAAGGATATGCTGCCCATCGAAAGACAGGAGTTTTTATTAGTTGCTGAATACCTTAAAAGTGGTAAACAACTACCCTCTGTTGATGAAGACCCCAGAAAAATTGCTTCGACCCTTGGTTCACTCTCCCTTGATGGGACACACCAAATTTTAGAAAGCTTCAAAACGTCAGAAGTCTTGCAAATCCTGACTCAAACTCTAAAAAAGGCTGGTCGTGATGATTTGGAGTTGGGAAATTACCGCATCCTCTACGAGAAAAGTCAACAAGATAGTACATCTGTTCTAAAAGTCCTCAAAACTGAACATGATGGCGTTCCTTGGGTTGCTGCCAGTTTTGAAATAAATAGAACAAATGAGGGAATGACTCACCAAGTCAAAACACTCGCTATTACTGAACTTGATCTGAGTAAACTGAGATTGCTTGCTCAAAAGTTACATATCCCGCAATCTCTGGCTGCTACTGCAACTGGCAATCCTCACACCACCCGTGATATTAAACTGCCTCTTCACCCAAAGTTAGCAAAACAATGGCAGGACTTAGAATATAGGACACAACTTGAGAATTCTGTTTCCTTTCCCTCTACGTCTGACCCGATTAGCAACTCCCAAGTAGAACGACCAATAAAAAAAACGTCTAATTTTCAAGCCTTGCCTAATGTAGAGAGTATTCCTCTACCCCTTCATCCTCTACTAGATCAATATTGGCAAGAGCTAGAAGATACCCATAGATGGGCAGACGTCGCCAAACAAGAAAATTCCGAATTTCGGGAGAAACTCAAACATACTGGCAAACTCACTATTGGTGAACAACGCGAACTTTACAACAAAATATTGCTCCAAAGCCAAGTTGAGCAGCACCACAGAGGAGCAACTGATATCTTCTTTGACTAGCGCTGGAATGCCAATATCGTCGGGGCTCTCCGAGTCTTTTGTAAAAACTACATCACCGACACGCAGCTTAAAGCGTTCAAACTGTAAGTCAGTTGCGGAGGCTTCCATG
>NZ_JAIVFR010000733.1 GCF_020829685.1 Nostoc sp. CHAB 5715
ACAGGAAGGCAGAGTTCATTGCTGGACAATAACATCGAAACATTGCAGGGATATAATTTAAACAACAAATGGACAGGCAACGGAACAGGGGCAGACGCGGCTCTGAACTATCAACTGGGCTTCAAAAAGGACAAAAACCGCTTGCTGACTTTCTCTTACCGTTATTTCGGTTATGACAACGGCAGTCTAAAAACAGTAATCCAAGGATGGAGATGTCGCACTCCCAGGCAACCATCCGCTAAAACTGTAAATTAAAGGGGAAGAGTGGATGAACAACGGCAAAGTTAGAATCTATGAATTATCAAAGGAATTGAATTTGGATAACAAAGAGCTACTAGCAATTTGCGACCAGCTCAACATCGCGGTCAAAAGCCATAGCAGCACGATTTCAGAATCCGAGGCAGAAAGCATCCGCATGGCTGCGGAAAAACTCGCAGCGACGAATGTCTCCACCAAAAAGGAACTACGTACAACCAGCCATAAACCAAACTCACCATTAAACGGTGGATCTGCCCGACCTGCTGCACCCCACAAACAGCAAATTTTGGAAATACGCAAACCCAAAATATTGAGAAATACTACCTCCAACGCCCCAGAGGCGTCAGTTGCTACCAATACCCAAGCTGCCTTGTCTGAAGCTAATCCTCCCTCACCTCCACGGCCCTTCGCTACACCTGTCTCACCCATGAAGCCGACGGCACCAACTCGACCTGTACCCCGGAATCAATCTGAGACCCCAGAGCAAACTCCTGTCACAGACTTGGAACAAACGCCAAATCCTAATCAGGCGTCGGAAAAAATAGCACCCCAAAAACCGGAAAAAATAGCTCCAACCAGAGCGAAACCGGAAAAACCGATCAAACCGCAACTAGTTGCCCCTCCGGCAAGACCAGCGGCAGAAACCCAAGTGCCAGATGAGCCGGTATCTCAGGCAGATAAACCGATCCTCAAACGCGACCAACGGCAACGGCCCGTCGAAGGCGATCGCGAACAAATTAAGCCAAGAGTTGCGAAACTGCCAACTGACCAGTCTGTGCAACCTGCACCACAAAGACAGGCCAGGCCTACCCCTGCACCCACCAGACCAGAGCAGAGGGGCAATAGACCATCTGCACCATCACAACTAGGAGAGGGGCAACGGCCCAGGCCAGTCCGTCCTGGTGAAGCAGTAGCAGCCGCAATGCCGATCGCTACTCCACCCAGACAGATATCAGGAATAGCGGGCAAATCTCAAGGATTGGGTGATGAGCCAGTCGTCACACCCGATCTCCTCGATTTAAAACGCCCAACTCCGCCTCGCCCGACCAAAGGCGGCAAAAAGTGGGTAGAAGAGGAAATAATTGACGAAGTTAAAGAGAAGGCTAAAGCTGGCCTTAAAGGCAAGCGGATCAAGCCGATATTGGATGATGAGTTTGAAGAAGATTTGCTAGATGATGACGATCTAGACTCACCAGCCACCGTCCAAGTCAGCCTTTCCATCGCCCGCCCTCCCAAACCCAAAGCGACTCGACCTGTGCAGATGCCAGGCGCAACCCTTGCTAGCGCCCCAACTGCCAGAGGAACTAAAAAACCTGGTTCTAAGTCTGGTTCTAGCCGTGACAATCAAAATAACCGTCGCCAACAAGAAGCCGATACAAAGCGCGATCGTCCCGAAAAGGTCACGATCACAGGCCCGTTGACTGTGCAAGAACTGGCTGACGTTTTAGCCGTTCCCGATACAGAGATTGTGAAAATCCTGTTCCTCAAAGGCATGGCGGTAAGTATCACCCAAAATCTGGATATTCCCACAATTACCCTAGTAGGAAAAGAACTAGAAATAGAAGTCGAAACCGCCGAGAGAGAAGCAGAAGCTCGGAAAATTACCGAGATGGTCAGCGCAGAAGACCTAGACTATCTCCACCGCCGTCCACCAGTCGTGACAATTATGGGTCACGTAGACCACGGTAAAACAACCCTGCTCGACTCAATCCGCAAAACAAAAGTGGCTGCTGGCGAAGCTGGTGGGATCACTCAACACATTGGTGCATACCATGTGGATGTAGTACACGAGGGCAAACCGCACCAAATAGTCTTCCTCGATACCCCCGGTCACGAAGCCTTTACAGCAATGCGAGCCAGAGGAGCGCGGGTAACAGACATTGCCGTGTTGGTAGTAGCTGCTGATGATGGCGTCCGTCCTCAAACCATTGAAGCCATTAGCCACGCCCAAGCTGCGGGAGTGCCAATTGTTGTTGCAATCAACAAAATTGACAAAGAAGGGGCACAGCCAGAGCGGGTGAAACAAGAACTCACCCAGTATGGTCTAACCGCAGAAGACTGGGGTGGTGAGACAATCATGGTTCCCGTGAGCGCCATCAGAGGTGAAAACCTGGATACGCTCTTAGAGATGATTCTCTTAGTAGCAGAAGTTGCAGAACTATCTGCCAACCCAGACCGTACCGCCAAAGGAACTGTAATTGAAGCACATCTGGATAAAGCCAAGGGAGCAGTTGCTACCCTGCTAATTCAGAATGGTACCCTGCATGTAGGAGATATTTTGGTAGCTGGCTCGGCTTTCGGTAAAGTCCGGGCGATGGTGGATGACAGAGGCAAGAGAGTAGATATTGCTTCTCCTTCCTTTGCTGTCGAGGTACTAGGTTTAAGTGATGTGCCAGCAGCAGGCGACGAGTTCGAGGTCTTCGAGAACGAAAAAGAAGCCAGAGCACTTGCTAGCGATCGCGCAGACAGACAACGCCTATCCCGTTTGTTACAGGGACGTGTTACCCTTACAACCCTCTCGGCTCAAGCACAAGAAGGCGAGTTGAAAGAACTCAACTTGATCTTGAAGGGAGACGTACAAGGTTCCGTAGAAGCCATTGTGGGAGCGCTCAAGCAAATCCCGCAAAACGAAGTCCAAATTCGGATGCTCTTGGCTACTGCTGGGGAAATCACCGAGACAGATATCGACTTAGCAGCTGCCAGTAACGCTGTAATTATTGGCTTCAACACCACCTTCGCCAGTGGTGCAAGACAAGCCGCCGATGAAGCGGGTGTAGATGTTCGTGAATACAACGTAATCTACAAACTCCTAGAAGATATCCAAGATGCCTTGGAAGGTCTTTTGGAACCAGAGTTGGTGGAAGAACCCTTGGGTCAAACCGAAGTCCGTGCCGTCTTCCCAGTTGGTCGCGGTGCTGTTGCCGGTTGCTACGTTCAATCTGGCAAACTAGTTCGCAACTGCAAAGTCAGAGTGCAACGCGGCGGTAAGGTGATCTATGAAGGAGTCCTTGACTCCCTAAAACGGATGAAAGAAGATGCTCGTGAAGTCAACGCCGGTTATGAATGCGGTGTCGGCATGGATAAATTCAATGATTGGGTTGAAGGTGACATCCTCGAAGCCTATCAGATGGTTACAAAGCGCCGCACTCTTACCTTAACAAGGTAGTGTTAAGGGTAAAATGGTTAGAAGTTAGGAGTGATAAATTAGGAGTTAGGAGTTAAAGACTGCTAATTCCTAACTCCTAACTCTTAACTCATAACTTTTTATATATGCATTCATTTCGCTCTGAACCTATTTTGTGGATTCACGTCGCTGGATTAGCGACATTGCCTGTTTTTTTAATGCTCTGCTTATTCTTTCTGTCTGTAGGCGAGCCGTTTTTACCTGTGTGGATGGAGCTATTTTTAGTTGCTGCCATTGGTATTCTCCCTTTGCTATGGATGCAGTTGCGTCGCCCTTTTTATATATTTGCTCTTTTAGGAATAGCCCTAAAGCCAGAAAATCTGACCGAGCGGCAGCGAAAAATTCTCTGTTTAATTAATACAAAGTTAAATCGTATCTTGGCATTAGTAGCAGCAGTATTGTCGGTTTGGGTGCTGTGGCAGCTTTACCAAATTGCCCCATTAGTAGCAAATTCAGCTAAATTTCTCCCACAATG
>NZ_JAIVFR010000734.1 GCF_020829685.1 Nostoc sp. CHAB 5715
ATTATATAATAATTTGAATAAAAATTCTCACGAAACTCCTGCTCCTGATGTATATATACCACCTGTCGCCAGAACTGCAAGTGCTATTCGGAAATGGAGAGCAAGGCTGAAGTAAACAAGGTCGCACTGTCTAAAGTATTAAATTAACAATTAATCATGGGTGATTTAAAATATCAAAAACAAATTTAGTAAGCATTTTAACTACATTTAATAGTCATGATGGTTAATTAATCAGGATTTATCTTTAATACTTAGTACGTTATCGCTTGCCAATATACAAGCAAAATTACTAGGTTTAAAAGTTCAGAAAAAATTTTTATTCAAATTATTATATAATCGAGAGAATAATTAATCTTATGGCTCTCGTAGTTTTCCACAGATGAGGAAGACTGACTACTATTTACAAACGCTAACTATATTAAGTAATTCCCCAATCCCCAGAACAGGGTTTTCTACCACGAGTAAGCGAGAGTCAATTTTCTTAAGGGAAAGTTCGGGGCAAACTTAGCCTAAGTTGTCATGCAGTCGCGCCTGTCAGATCATGATCTGCTGCTTAAATCCCGATTGCTCAAATCCCCTGAATCCCAATGGAAAGAAGTTTTGCCAAAGTTGTAGCACCCCATTGGTGTCACTTTTAAGAAATCGCTTCCGTGTCATCCGAGTCCTTTCAGATGAGGGGGGATTTGGCAGAACCTATCTATCAGAAGATGTAGATAAACTCAATGAACGTTGTGTTATCAAGCAATTAGCTCCAAAATTTCAAGGAACTTGGTCGCAAAAAAAAGCGATGGAGTTGTTTGCTGAAGAAGCGCAGCGACTACAAGACCTTGGGGAACATCCCCAAATTCCGACTTTGCTAGCTTACTTTGACCAAGACGGCTGCCTATATTTAGTGCAGCAGTTTATTAATGGAGAGAATTTATTAAAGGAGTTGCAACAGCGCAAGGCTTATAACGCTAGGGAAATTCAATCTATTTTGCTAGATTTACTGCCCATCCTCAAATTTATCCACGATCGCAAAGTCATTCATCGAGATATCAAGCCAGAAAATATTATCCGCCATAAAAGTGATGGGCGATTAAGCCTGATTGATTTTGGTTCCTCAAAGCAATTCACCGCCAAAGTTCAGCAGAAATCTGGCACATCCATCGGTTCACATGGTTATTCACCCCTGGAACAAATTAGAGATGGTAAAGCTTTCCCCGCTAGTGACTTGTTCGGTTTGGGGGCTACCTGCTTTCATCTGCTAACGGGAAATTCCCCCTTTGAGTTGTGGATGGAATCTGGGTACGCCTGGGTGAATAATTGGCGGGAATATTTGCGGAGTCCGTTAAATCCTGAGTTGGATTTTGTCATCGACAAGCTTTTGAAAAAAGATATCCATGAACGTTACCAGTCAGCCGATGAAGTTCTCAGAGACTTGAGTCCAAAACAACTCCTTGCACTACCACCAGCCGGGAAATCCTCTGGAAAAATACCACCAACTAAAGCACCGGATTTACCAAAAAGTTATCCCTTACTGAGAATTTTAATCTTGGTAAGTGCTTTGATTCTGTTGTTTGGATTCCAAGAATCTTGGTATAAACATTTTCGCCGGATTCAGACCAGTTTGGTTTCTCGGCTGACTCAGCACAATAATTCTGGCAAAGATGAAGCGTTTTTAGGTCAACCACTAAAGATTACTTTGGGTAAGGTTTCCTTAGCTAATACCCTGCAAGGGTATGAAAACTCAGTTTTGTCTGTTGCCATCAGCCCCGATGGCAAAACCATTGTCAGTAGTGGCGGCGACCGCACAATCAAACTTTGGAATTTCGCAACCGGTAAACAAATCTCTTCACTCGACGGACATTCTCAGCAGGTGAATGTGGTAGCGATCAGTCCAGATGGCAAAACTTTGGTTAGTGGTAGTGATGACAACACCATCAAAATTTGGAATCTGGCAACGCGAAAGCAAATTCGCACTCTTACAGGGCATTCTGATTCAGTTCATGCCTTAGCCATCAGTGCTGATAGCGAGACTCTGATTAGTGGTAGTGATGACAACACCATCAAAATTTGGGATTTAGCAACAGGAGAGCAAATTCGGACACTGACAGGGCATACATTCTGGGTGCGATCGCTAGCTATTAGCTTCAATAGTGTGATTCTTGCCAGTGGCAGTTTTGACAAGACTATCAAAATCTGGAATCTGACAAAAGGGTACTCAATCCGTACACTGGAGGGAAATTATCAAACAGTAACAGCCGTGGCTATAAGCCCAGATGGTAAAACTTTAGCCAGTGCTAGCCGCGATGTCTACGACGGGCTACGCCTACGCACCATCAAACTTTGGAATCTAACTACGGGAAAAGAAATTCGCCCACTAGCAGGACATGCCAACACAGTCACATCCGTAGCCTTTAGCGCCGATGGTAAAATTGTTGCTAGTGGTAGCCGCGATCGCACCATCAAATTGTGGAACTCAGCCACAGGAGAAGAAATTCTGACATTGACGGGGCATACCAACACTGTGACATCCGTAACCTTCAGCCCTGATGGCAAGGCCCTTGTCAGTGGTAGTGAAGATAATACTATTAAGATTTGGCAATTGTCTCAGTGAAGAGTAGGGAGACGCGATTAATCGCGTCTGTACTAGGGAATCAGCCTTTTCGAGTTGTACCGAGTTTTTTCACGCAATCAAATAGGAGTCCCAATACTTCTCGCTTTGTGCATTTTTAATTTGGAATCGGGTTTTGGGTAAAGGGTACTGGGGTTTGAGTTAAAGGTTTTTTCTTTCCCTTTTCCCCTTCCCCTTTTCCCCAAAACCCGAGAAGTATTGATAGGAGTCCTATATTGCAGGGTGTAGGGGCACGGCACTGCGCATTGGTGTCAACTTAAGCTGAAAAGTAGCTTAACTGAAAGCTTCCTCACCCGCCTCGAACTAAAGTTCTTTGGCTTTTAGCTAAAGTCTACTGAAGTAGACTAAAGATTTTTTGCTATATTTAGTCATCTTCAGATGACTTCCGCTAAAAGCCAAGGAACTTCAGTTCCTTGCGGGACATGGCTTTTACGTTAAGTTGACACGTATGGGCACTCCCGTGCCCCTACGGGTGTACTTAACAATTAAGGTTTGATAGCGTTACCGATAGTTTGGAGCAGAAAAATACAGGTTCACAATTTTATGCGATCGCGGCGGAAATATTGCCTTAAATTATCAGTATCTGTCATACCTGAAGACGTAATTTTCTATTTTAAAAAGAAAAATTCTACCTTCTGGAATCAAGATTGTTTTAATGCGATCGCTGATTTCACTATTGCATAATTTGCCATGCTCGGTAATATAAGCTATACCAAAATGCTTATTTACTCGATCACAAATGCACCTTTAAGCGGATTTATATTTGCAGCTAAAGATTGATGCTAGCGGTGTCAGAACTTAATATGCTTTAACTATTACTCGCTGCAATTCAATTGAGGAATGCGATCGTGAAACGCTTTAATGTCTCTAAAATTCTCGGAAGTACTGCTCTAGCTCTAAGTTTGGCAACCTTGCCTACAGTCCTGCCTGCTTCTGCTCAAACAACAAGCACTACTGACGGGACAGTTACAAATACTACTACAGACAGCGCTGCTAGCGACGGAAATTATCGGGATGGCGATTGGGGTTTGTTGGGCTTACTCGGTTTATTTGGTTTATTTGGTCGCAAGAGCCGCAAAGCCGATGATAATGTAGCTTATCGTGACCCTAATGCAGTAGGCTCCTCTGGCTCCCGTTCTAACTTTTAATAATGAGTTGCGTTATAATTTTACGTAAGTCCTAATGATAATTACGGGAAAAGCCTGCATCGGCAGGCTTTGTTCGTGTGTATACATGATTGCAAGGCTTGGAGAGCGAGGGCGTGCCAAGTTTGCCCAGTTGAATTGTTAATTGGG
>NZ_JAIVFR010000735.1 GCF_020829685.1 Nostoc sp. CHAB 5715
AGGATAACCTGTTTCTGGTAGTTTTATCCCAATCATACCTGCTTTTTTCAAGACTAAGCTTCCTTTGACTTCCCCCCATAGGAGAATTTCTGCCCAATTGGTCAAATCAGGTTCGTGTCCAACCAGTGCCAGTTGGGTATTTTGGGAATAATTTCTTGGCTCTAACCAGTCTTTGAGCCAACTAGAAATTTGACCATCGGGGGCGAGGTGGCTAGATTCTTCTAATTGGGAGCTTAGTTTTTCTGCTATGAGAATATCAGCCGTTTGGCGGGTCCGCACTAAGGGGCTGGTGAGAATTAAATCAAAGTTTAATCCCAATTTAACAAGTTTCTGGGCAACTTTTTCAGTTTTTTGCCGTCCTTCTTTGGTAAGGCTGCGCTCCTCATCCTTGATGCCTAATCCCTTGTCTTCGGCGATGCCATGACGAATTAAATATAGTTCCATACTTTTAGTTCTGTTAGCATAGCGGGGCGTAGCCCGTGCTTAGTTAGGATTTACGTCTTGGTGTGAATTAACCTATCCTAATCTTAATCATTATTACGTATTCGTTGATCTGCCATCTGTCCGGTGCAACGCGGCGTTAGGTGTTCTAACGTGTTACGGATATGGCAACAGGTTTAAACCTTGAATAAATCTGTAATCCCGTTGGTTTTTTGTGAGAAACGGGTAATTCCACACTATTGCTGTAGCTGCAATGAGACTATCAGGAATGGCCAAATTATGACTGAGCCGATAAGAACGCAATAAATCAACTGCTGTGTCAGATACAGCCTGGTTAATTTTAATCATGTAAAACTGCTTGAGGAAATTTAAGAGTGTTTGTAGCTCTGCTTTGTTACGACAACCAACCATTAGTTCCATTTGTGTGATTATGCTAATTGCCAAGCCAGAACTCGCTTTCAGATTTTGCAAACACTTTACTGCTTCTTGAACACTGCTACCTGCATCAATTAGAATATCAGTATCAACGATGGTTGAGTTAGTCATGCGACTTTGACCACTCATTTTCTCGAACACCACGCACCCAAGCAGTGCTATCAGCTAAATCTTGGCGATCGCTCCACATTCCAATAAAGTTATCATTTATCAAGTCAATATCAGGTGACTCAGAAGCAGGTTCAACTACTGCATATCTTTGTCGCAAAACAGCAATAAAATCCATGAGTTGACGCTGTGCTTCAGGAGGAAGGGATAAAAACTCATTCAACAATTCTTGCTGTGTCATTTCTAGGCCTCTCATAAAGCAGAACTAATCAAGATTTTAACGCTATGTCCCAGCTATTCACTCAGATAGCATTGTCAAAAACTCATCTGGTAGCATTGCCGGAACTAAAGAAGCCACAAAATCAGGTGTGTTTCGCGTCATAATTATTTCTAAACCTGCTGTAAGCGCCGCAGCACTCGTTACCGCATCCTCAAAATCCTTAATTGGGCTATTCAAAGCTTGCCGAATAACTTCATCTGTTACACTGGCAACTTGAAGGTGCTGCAATAACTTTGCTAATAGTTCACGCGCTACTTCATTACCAACTTGACGACGCAGAATATAGAAAATATTGGTTACTGCATGACCTGAAACATAACCTTGTACTTGATTCTGCATTACTGTATTTAATGCTCTTGCGGAAGCTGCGACAAATGGTTGACGCTGTGCCAAAATATCGAGCAACACATCGCTGTCGAACAACACCCGTTTCAACCGTATTTCTCCTCTAAATAATCCACATAATTTTCTGTCGGATTTTCTTCTTCTAGCTGGATTACACCTATTAAACTCTGAGTCCAGGAGTCAAGGTCGGTTAAAGGTTCTAAGGTTGGACTGTCAGTAATAGACGATAGGGTTTCTTGTTGAGCCACATCTTTTTCAGCTAGTGATAATGATGAATCAAACCACGACTCTTCTAAACTATCAGTTGTCCATTCCGCTAACATTTCACGAACCAAATTGTCAAAATCATGTACAACTTGCAATTTTAGGTTTTTAATATATCCGTGAGCAAGACGATTACGAACTTCAAAACAAGCTTGAGCAAGGTCAAATTGAGAGATTGATAACTCTCCCAAGGAGTACAGATGTCTTAGTAATCCTATGGCTGGGAAACGTTCAATAGGAATTGACACATCGATTGCTCGCTTTCTTAAAGCCCCCTCAAATATACTCCACATAAAAAGAAAAGCAGGCTCAATTTCATCATTTTCAATAAGCTTATGTGCTTGGATAAACCGATCGGTTAGCTCTTGCCATGAAGGAAGTTGTTCGGATGTTCCAGGTAATGACTTGGCTTCTATGTCTTCAAGCGTTACTAATAAAAAATGCCAACCTGGATGCGTACTAACTTCCTCTGCTAAAGCTTGTAAACGATCAACCGACAGACGGTTGAGACTGTTTTTTACTTCAATTACCAAACCGGAGCCGTCTTTAATAGCAATCATATCTGGCTGGTAGTTACCCAAATCGAATGGTAATTCATCTGTATTGGGTTTAAGTAAAACATGAAATCCTTGACTTTCGTACTTCTCTGCCAGAGATTTCACTTTTTCATCATATAGAATTTTAGTATTGTTAGTCATAAGTATTTTTCCAATGGTTGAGATTCACTTACTTTTACATAAACACACTCTTTACCTGTCATGACAGCACGCTGTAATAAGGAAGGTAGACTTTTAATCTCAATTGGGTCAGACATAAACCGACGATGGCTTTCTACATCTGATACTAAACTATCATCTTCAAAAACTAAGCCTACAAGTGCATCCTGAATCGGCTTGATAATATTATCGGTATCAGCCGGAAAATCATCACAAAGATAAACTAGCGTCAGCTGTAAATCACCTTGTTTAATGACGCTGCGATCTTTCCAAATTTTTTGAGCTTCAACGCGCACAAAATTCTTCCATGCCTGAAGATTTTCTCTTTTCTTTGTCTGTAATGAAACAGGTCGTCTGGGAATGAGAAATTCAAAAGGTATTATTCGCATTCCAAGTGCATATCTTGATAATTAGTTAACAAGTTTACAGCAATTTTCACAGATGGCTCCTTATCATATTGAGCATATCTATACTTATACAAAAATTCTACATGGTTATTCGTCAGCGTTAGGATAAAAGTCTAAGTCTAAAATCTCATCAACAGAAAACAGACAAGCGATCGCAAAGTTTTCTTCTGATAAACCCGTTTCCACCATCGCCTCTCGCCGCGTTCTTTGATAAGTACTATTAATCCACTCGGCATCATTTAAAAAACGCCGCAAGCTAGGACTTTCTTGCAGTAATTCATCTATATTCAGTCGCTCACGGGTAATGGTCACTTGCCAACTGTGATTACGACGTTCTGGTTGATACTTCCACTTCAACAAATGCGACAATACTAACCGCAACGCACTCTGCAAGGCACGCTGTTGACTCTTACCCAAGTCCACCACTTCCTCAATTAAGTGTTCTAAATCCAGCGTGTCCCACTGATGCGTAGGCGTAGCCCGTCGTAGACATCGCAAAAACTCTGCTGTCTGCTCTACCCACGCATAAAAATCTTGCTCATACAGAGTTTGTAACATTTGCAGTTCTATAATATTCATGGCATTCTTCTTTCACAAATAACATCAGGCACGAGCTAAATCCTTAATCAGTTCAGCCTCAGTGAGTTTGAAGGCGTTGATGTCATAATTTTGCTAGTTGTGAAAGGAATACAACTTTGGGAATACCCGCTTGCGTTAGCTGCTGCTCCTGAAGAGAGTTTGCCAAGTTCGTATAACTTCATAGCAGCTTTTCACTGTCAATTTCCGCTTCAGCAGAAATCATCCTGAGCATCAGCTGGGTAGCCGACATCTCCAGCGAGAAGATGGCAATCGGGGTATCAAAGTTAACCGCCGCATTCCGCATGGATGAAACGACGAAAGCCGTTTTACCCATACC
>NZ_JAIVFR010000736.1 GCF_020829685.1 Nostoc sp. CHAB 5715
GTTCCTCAAAGCTTTGGATGACCAGTTGCAAGGTGTCGGTGCTAAATTTGATATTTGTGACACGGTTACTTTAGACGACTTAGAAGAAATGAGTCTTGTAGATGTATTGACGAACGCAATAACTGACTGATGTGTTGATCGCCCATAGTCCAGTAACCAATTTTAGATTTTAAATTTTGGATTGAAGTATTCAAAATTTAAATCTACTTTCAGAGCGACTAGTTTCAACTATGGAAAAATCTCAAATTCCAAACTTATTTCCCAATCCCCTATTTTTAGGTTAACGGTTAATCTAAAATCCAAAATCCAAAATTGATTGACTCTTAATTGGAGAATTAAATAATGCTAGAAAATCGTGATTATACTTTGATTATCGACAAAAGCGGCAGCATGGCAACCAAAGATCAAAAGGGTGGTAGAACTAGATGGGTTGCAGCACAGGAATCTACTTTAGCTTTAGCTAGTAAGTGTGAGCAATTTGACCCAGACGGCATCACTATTTATGTATTTTCTGGTAAATTTAAGCGATATGAAAATGTGACATCCAGCAAGGTAGCGCAAATTTTTCAAGAAAATGACCCCTCTGGGACAACTGACTTAGCAGGTGTGTTAAAACATGCAACTGATGATTACCTTCAACGCAAAGCAGCCGGTCAAACCAAGCCAAATGGTGAAACAATTTTAGTGGTTACGGATGGTGAACCAGACGATCGCAAAGCAGTAATGAAGGTAATTATTGAAGCTTCTCGTAACATAGATCAAGATGAAGAATTAGCTATTTCCTTCATTCAAGTCGGCACAGATCCACAAGCTACTCGTTTTCTGAAAGTCTTAGACGATGAGCTCCAAAGTGCTGGTGCTAAGTTTGATATCTGTGACACCATTACTATGGAAGATATGGAAGATATGAGTCTATCGGAAGTGCTACTCAATGCCATTAATGACTAGCCATATTATTTTTTATTAGGAATTGCCAAAATGGATTCCATTGATAAGCTATTGGCTGAACTCCAAACCGAATACAAAGAAGTACAACCAGAACAGCAGTCAAAATTAGCCACAGCCAAATCGTTTATTCCATCATCGCCAAAGTCGGCATCTTTCGTGGATAACCTTTTAGCAGAAGTTAAGGCTGATTTTGCCCAAGAGGATGCTGCTATTGAGTTAAAAAGACAGCAAGAACTAGAACAGGAACGAATTCGACAAGAACAACTCAAAGCCAAACAACTAGAGGCTTTGAAAGTGGAAGCAAAAGAATGGTTAGCCAAAGTAGATCCACTTTCGTCTGAAGGACTTTGGTTTGAAAGGTTTGCTGAAAGTTACCCTTCAAAATTAGAGGCAGCGATTGAATATTTAAGAAGCAATGAATAAAAAGGAGTCAGAATACAGAATTCAGAATTCAGAATACTCTACCCATAAAGGGATAGAGTTTTAATTATTATTGAATATTTAATACTAGTTTCGCTTAACCTCGGGCGAGGTTTTAACCAATATTCATTACCCACTCGTACAGAATTCATACTGAATTCTGACTCCTGAGTTCTGAATTCTTCTTATAAACTCAAAATAAATACACCGCGATTTTTATGTTTATATAAAACCAGATCAATGCATAAACAATCCTTAATCCAAACGACATGATTTTTATGCAAGAAAGAATCATGCCGCTTGATCGCCCAAACATTCTTTTTTTATCCGGTGCATCTGGGGTTGGGAAGACAACAATCGTCAATGCCCTTCGATCCCAAAATATAAGTGCATCTCACTTTTTTTTGCACTTTGATTCTATAGATATTCCGTCTTTAACTGAGATGATTGAGTACGCAGGTTCAGTAGAGAGATGGCAGGAAATAACAACCCACAAATGGATTGAAAAAATTACCAATAATTATCACTCAACAGACACGGTAATTATAGAAGGGCAAGTTCGCTTGAATTTTATTGAAGACGCTTGCCGAAAATTTGGTATCACAAGATACGCTATCGTTTTGATTGATTGTGATTGGAAAATAATGCGCGATCGCTTAATTAACAATCGACAACAACCAGAGTTAGTTAACAGTAATATGCAAAACTGGGCTAAATTTCTACACCAACAAGCACAGTTAAAAAATATTCCGATTATAAATACTTCTCAAAAAACGCTTAAAGAAGTTGTGGACATGATCCAAAATCAAATCTTAACAAGTTTAGTAGAGGCAAGGTAATCTGATCGCGAAAAGAGAATAGTGCAATTCACCTATAATCAATATTAATGGTGATTTGTTCGAGCTAAATGTTGAACAGCCCATTCATGCATAGCATAGAGAATTGGTTGTAAAGTTTCTCCTAAAGGCGTTAGAGAATATTCTACTTTGGGTGGAATTTGGGCATAAACTTCTCGATGAATAATACCGTCTACCTCCATTTCTCTGAGTTGCTGGGTTAGCATCTTTTGCGTAACTCCAGGTAAAGCTCGTTGCAACTCACCAAAGCGTTTTACCCCAGTCATTAATTCTCTAATAATCAAAACTTTCCAGCGTCCGCCAATCACCTTTAGGGTAGTTTCTACTTCACAAGTCAGCCTGCGATGGTTTTCTGCTTCAGCTTTCATAGTTTTTCTGTAGGAAGAATCTGGCTCAGGTTTGCTGGGTAGTACCGCTAGTTATCTGATTATTACTTGTTTTAGGTCTACCATAACTAATGTTTGCTGATTTTTGTTAATTCTTTTAAGAATACTGAAGAACCAGAATTTGGTGCGTTACGACGTTCCGTCTAACACACCCTACAATACCTAATTTTTTCAAAATTAAAGCCGGAATCCTATAGCATTACTTTGTTGCCAGATTAGTATCAAAATTTAAATTCACCAATTCTCATAAATATGAAAATGCCAACTAAAAGCAAGACCAAAGCCACTGTTTGGGTAGTGGAAAATGGTAAAATGCGATCGCGTTTAGACCAACTTACCACCGAAGAACCTTTAGAAATTCGCCTTGCCCCTTTCCAGAAGACGGTAGCTATAACTATGCGGACACCAGGGGCAGATTTTCAACTAGCTGCTGGTTTCCTTTACAGTGAAGGAGTCGTTAGCCACAGAGAAGATATCCGACGTATCAGTTACTGTGTGGATGAATTGGTAGATGGTGAGCAGCGCCATAACATCGTAAATGTAGAACTGCGGGATGGTTTGATTCCAGACTTACAGCCTTTGGAGCGTCATTTCTACACTAGTAGCGCCTGTGGGGTGTGTGGTAAAGCTAGCCTTGAAGCTTTGCGTCTGCGGGGATGTCCAGTGATTCCTTCTGGCCCAACAGTAACACCTGAGATCATTTACAGCCTACCTGATAAACTCCGGGCTGCTCAAGGCATCTTCACAGCTACAGGGGGTTTGCACGCTGCGGCTACCTTCAATGCTCAAGGACAACTGTTAAACCTGCGCGAAGATGTTGGGCGACACAATGCTTTGGATAAATTGATTGGTACAGCTTTGCTCAGTAACGAGTTGCCTTTAAATAATTGTATTGTTTTAGTAAGCGGACGCTCTAGTTTTGAGATTTTGCAAAAATCTACAACTGCTGGAGTTCCCATTGTCTGTTCTGTTTCCGCTCCCAGTAGTTTGGCGGTGTCTGTCGCCAAGGAATTCGGAATTACCTTGATTGGATTCCTGCGCGGAGAACGGTTTAATATTTACACTGGTTTGCAAAGAATAAAGGCTGTTTAGGAATACGGATTTATAGCAGTTTTCATATATTTGAACCACATCTGTCGTAGGGGTAAAGCGCATTGCTCATATGTGTCAACTTAACGTAAAAGCCATGTCCCGCAAGGAACTGAAGTTCCTTGCTAATAGCGAAAGTCATCTTTTGATGACTAAATAATCCGAAAAATTTTTAGTCTACTTTAGTAGACTTTAGCTATAA
>NZ_JAIVFR010000737.1 GCF_020829685.1 Nostoc sp. CHAB 5715
ACATTAATAAAATTTACCATTGGTGCGTAAACTCAATCAATTTCTGTAACTAGCCATTGCCACTCAGTGACTACAGTGTTAGATATGTTGACAACCAATTGCTGTCCACTAGAGAGTGGCACATAGAGTTTGAGTGCATCAGTTGTTGGCAGTTTCGGTAAGATATCAGTTAAGTTATATTCGCCCACATTAGGCACGGGTGCAGCTAAAGCGTATGTATCCGATGCATTCAGCAATCTTCCTGCTGTTGTCTCAATTAACAATGATTGGGGATGAGCAATTTCAACGACACCCGGAAAAGCAACCAAGCGCAACCGTAAGTCTTTTACCGGACTGTTGTAATTCTGTTTGATCAGTAAGGCTTTCAAGACTTAACGGAAAAAGTCAGATATACAACTGATGTCTTGGTTGTCGGTGGAGGAACTGGAGGCACTGCGGCTGCTATCCAAGCAGCGCCAGGGGGAGCCAAAACTATTCTGGTGAGATAGTGTTACGGCTTTCGTAACGCTGTATTATTTTTGAATATTTTTTCAAGATTTTCTCCGAGACGCTAGCAATGACTATTCGCCATGCGACTGAAACTGACTTGCCTGCAATTGTGGCAATTTATAATGCCGCAATTCCTAGCCGCATGGCAACTGCTGATTTAGAGCCAGTATCGGTGGAAAGTCGCCTTCCTTGGTTTAAGGCGCGATCGCCTTCACAACGTCCACTTTGGGTAATCGAAGTAGAGGGAGTAATTGCTGGATGGCTGAGTTTCCAATCCTTTTATGGGCGACCCGCCTATAGTAAGACTGCCGAAATTAGTATTTACATAGCCCCTGGCTTTCATCGGTGTGGTTTGGGACGACAACTATTAGCACAAGCAATTAGTGAAAGTCCTAATTTAGGTTTAAAGACCCTAGTATGCTTCATTTTTGCCCACAATCAACCCAGTTTAAAACTTTTTGAAACATTTGGTTTTCAACCTTGGGGACATTTACCTAAAGTTGCCGAAATTGACAGCGTTGAACGGGACTTAGTAATCATGGGACTCCCAATTGTTGACACTCCCACAGCTTGAAGTTGTGGGATTGCAAGGTTTCAGCGATCTGTTGATTGACATCTCTGACAACTGACTTTGGGAGGTCTACTCAAGTCTATATGTTGCTAAATAGGGAATTTGAGCTTGCGATTTGGTTTGGTTAAATTCAGGCGATCGGAAAGATAAATTTATTTAAGATAATTTTATCCGGTGTGGATAATAGAGCATAGAGTCCTCAATCTATTGATACGATATTTGCTTCAAAACCCTAACTTAAAATACCTTTTGATCTTGCCTGTTTCATCCAACTAGGAAATTCATTTAACAGTCTTTCATACAACTGCTCATCAGTTATTTTTCTTAAATCATCTACATGAAAAAAATCAGCATTATCAATAATGCGACCATCCATTATATCTAATTTTTCCAAAATTCCATAGTTAGAACCAGCCAAGCCAACAAATTGCCAAAATATAGGATATTTTGCTGCATCAATAACACTTTTTTTAATCTCTTGTTCATCAGTTACACCTCCATCGCTGAGAAATACAATCAATGTAGGCAGTTTACTAGGTTGCTCTTGAGTATACTTCTTGATTGTTAGATGTATTGACTAGCCGCACAAAGGCATTTTGTATCTGTGTAAATTCTTGTTTACGAGCAATACAGTCGTAAATGTTAACTGTAAAAACTAGTTTGACAATTTCTTTTGGTAGTCGAGTTAAATCTACAAGAATCTGCTCGTCATCACCTGCTCCTGCACCCGTGAGATTATCACCCAAATGGGTAATAGCTCCTGATTTGTGGGATAAATTTCTAAAGGAAATAACGTTACTTATATCGGTTATTTTGTCCTTTTGATCTAAACAGATTACAGAAGCATCCAAGTCAAAGTCTTGAGTATTACTAAAAGCCCCAAAAAAACCGCCACTAAAAAGCAGTGTAATCAGTAAAAATACGTAATATCAAAAAATCTGACATTCATGCCACATATTTTTTTGTTGGTAGTACTGATATAATTGTCGTTATAAAGCAGACTGCAACTGCGCTAAACTATTAAACATTATTGTCTTTGTGTTAATGCTTAAGCGATCGCTCCGAGTCTAGAGCCTTGTTGTCAATAAGTTAGGCTTCAATTACTTACCAGAGTAGGCGAATGTAGAGACGCAAAATTTTACATCTCTAAACATTTGTTAACAACGCTGCAACTGTGTTAACAACACAACAATTTCATCAATTGCCTGCCGCACAACTGTTGCAGGTTGTTCTGATTGATTGACGAGAATACTAAAAACCAACGGCTCATATTTAGGCGCATTCATATATCCAGATAGAGAAACTACACCCGTTAATGTACCTGTTTTTGCTTGCACAATGCCCTCGGCAGGTGTATCTTGAAAGCGTCCCTTCAAGGTTCCACTTTTACCCGCCACGGGTAAAGATGCGCGATATATATATGCTGTTGGTGTTCTTGCTATTCCTCGCAAAGTTTGCACCAAAGCTTCTGGTGTCACTAAGTTACGACGTGATAAACCCGAACCATCCACTAAAATATAATTTGCTGGATCAACTCCCAATTGAGTTAAACTCGCTTTCACAACTTCCAAGCCTACATCAGCGCTAGTTTGATTTTTTACTCTGGGTTTTTCTACTTCCTTGGTGACACGAAATGCAAGCTTACCGTCCAAAGGTTTATCTCTATTAGACTTAATCGGCTCCAAATTTTCAGGTGTTCCTTTGGGGTTGGGCATTGTTGAGAGATGTAAATATAGCTTGAATGTTTTGTGAACAGAAGAATAGAGTTTAAAACGGTGGTGATACTAGCCTGGAAAACAGTTCACCACCGATACCACTTTTAGAAAATGGGTAACTCTATTTTATGTTCACACGGTCAGAACTTGAAATCAAAACCATTGCTGAGTTGAGAGACTTGTGTAGACGTTACGGCATCAAGCCAACTGGCAACGCTGGTTATAAAACCAGTTGGATTACATCTTTGATGGCATTCCCCGCGATCGCACTTACTCAGATGGAAGAGGGAAAGGGACTAAGACGACTATCCTTTGAAGCTTACCAAAATATAGCGGTTGCACTTGATCAGATGAATTCACCGACCGATGAGCAAGCGGCGCTAATTAAGCTGACAATGGAAGGGAAGCGATATCAAGCTCCTCAGAGGTGGGAGCAAGAAAAGTTGCTCAATCTGTACAAAGCAAAGCTCAAACTTGAGGAGGTGATGGAACTGCTAGGGGAATAGACATCAGAGATTAGATATTTTGGCTCACGGCATCATCAGGCTTGTGAGCTTTTTTATGTCCATCTCTAGCTATAATTCCTAGTTGTTTAATAATTTATTTAATAAGTTGTTTAACAACTTCAGACGGTAGACTTAGAATGATAATGATGGTGAACCATGAGCATTTATTGAGCATGAATGCTGAGTATAGAATAATGCTCATTTTGGAGTCAAAACTACTGGGAATAGTAGCTTTGAACATCTCGTGAGCATTTTTTAGAAATTAAAAGCTGAAAGTGTTGGTTTTGCGTTGGTTTAAAAACTCTATAAAGAGTGATATTAAGCGATAGATAGCGCTTGTAAAGGAATAACGGCCATGATTAAATCTTGGATGGTGATTGGGGGTGTGGCTTTCTTAGTTGCCTTAGCAGCTAACTTGATTACACCTAGCGATCGCCAATGGTTCAAGCGCTTACAACGACCGAGATGGCTAACTTTTGAGGGTGCAATTCCAATTATCTGGACTATAATATTTATTTGCGGTGCTTGGTCAGCTTATATTGTCTGGGAAAAAGATCCAGGAAGCACCTCAACCCGGTTAATCATGGGTTTATACTTGCTTTTAGAAATTGTAACCATT
>NZ_JAIVFR010000738.1 GCF_020829685.1 Nostoc sp. CHAB 5715
CTGCATTACTACTGATTGCAATAGTTTTGACAGCAGTTTTAGCTTTAGGATTATTAGGAGAGTATACAGCGATCGCAGCACTACCATTTGCTGTTTTATTAGCTATTCGAGTATTGCCGAATTTTATCAAAGCTGCGCGTGAACCAGTAGCCGAAAATATCAGAAATGCCGTGAAAATAGGCGTTTTATCTCTAATAGTTTTAGATGCAACTGTTGCATCTGGTTTTGCTGGTTTGTATTACGGTTTATTCGTTCTAATTTTGCTACCATTTTCGATGAAGTTAGCAAAAGTATTTGCTGTTACTTAAATTTGAATGTATACACCCAGTAATCCCATGAGCGGTTGTATGGGCGCATAAATGTGCGCCTATATCAATGAATATGTGGCCGGTATTTTGTGAAATAGTATAAGTTAAAGAAAATAGATTACATATACAAGGGATAAAGCTATAAAATGAAAATTACAAATAATAATCACTTAACTTATTGCAGCAATATTCATCCTGGCGAAAGTTGGCTAGAGGTTTTCGCCAATTTAGAAAAATATGTTCCCAATCTCAAATCACGTTTATCGCCAATAGCACCTTTTGGTATTGGTTTAAGATTAGCAGATGCAGCTGCCAAAGAACTGTTACAAAATAATAACTTAGCTCAATTCCAAGCCTGGCTTAGTCAAGAAGATTTATACGTTTTCACCTTAAATGGATTCCCTTATGGCGGATTCCATCGACAGGTGGTAAAAGATCAAGTTTATGCACCAGATTGGTCTACGCAAGAACGGGTAAATTATACATTAAACTTAGCACAAATTTTAGCTACTCTATTACCAGAAGGACTTGATGGCGGAATTTCTACGCTACCATTATCCTATAAACCTTGGTGGGAAAAAGACCAAACAACTTTCGAGACAGTTCTGAAAAAGAGTTGTTTAAACATAGCGTCAGTTGTTGTAGAAATGATTCGCATCCGCGAAGAAACAGGAAAGATACTCCATATTGATTTAGAGCCTGAGCCTGATGGTTTAATTGAAAATACCTCAGAAGTAATTGATTTCTATCAAAATTGGTTATTGCCAATTAGCGGTAATTACTTATCAGAAAAATTAAATATTGAACAGAGTTTAGCAGAAACAAAATTGCTAGAACACGTTCGGGTTTGCTATGATACCTGTCATTTTTCAGTTGAATATGAGGAACCGCAATCTGTATTTGCACGTTTGCACTCTGTAGGAATTAAAATTGGCAAGATTCAAATCAGCGCCGCGATTAAAGTAAAAATACCTGCTGATGTTGAGAAACGTAGTTTGATAGTTGAACGCTTACGCCCTTTTGCAGAATCTACTTATCTTCACCAAGTAATAGAACGTCGCAGTGATGGTACACTCCGTCACTATCCTGATTTAATAACTGCATTACCGCATTTAAAACAATCTCTAGCTGAAGAGTGGCGTACTCATTTTCATGTCCCAATTTTTATTCATGATTATCAAATTTTGCAGTCTACCCAAGATGACATTGCTACTGTTTTACATCTACTTCAAACAAATAATGCTTGCTCACATTTAGAAATTGAGACTTACACTTGGGATGTATTACCAGCAGAAATGAAGATAGATTTGCTGACTTCTATTCAACGAGAATATGAGTGGGTATTAAAAATAATTCGTAATTCGTAATACTTCGGCTACTTTCGACTTCGCTCAAGGCAAGTCGCGGTTCCTGAGCGTAGTCGTTGGCGCAGCCTCTCGTAGAGAAGGGCAGTACAAGTTCGTAATTCGTAATTTGGAAATTAATATTTCAATGGGCTTTTTTGGTTTAAATGTTTAGAGATGCATTATTGTGCTTTTCTAGTTAATTTTTTAATTTGGATAAGAGAGGATTAAGTTTATGCAGAAAACTGTTGTTCTAAATGTCGTGGGATTAACGCCCAGTTTATTAGGAGAAAACACACCGTTTTTATCTTCTTGGGCGGCTATTGGGCAAGTAGTGCCGATCGCAACAGTTTTACCTGCTGTAACTTGTTCTGTTCAGGCTACTTATTTAACAGGAAAATTGCCTGATGAACATGGAATTGTCGCTAATGGTTGGTACTTCCGCGATGAATGTGAAGTGAAGTTTTGGCGACAATCTAATAAACTGGTGCAGGCTCCCAAAGTTTGGGAAATAGCTAAATCAATTGCTCCAAACTTCACTTGTGCCAACCTTTTTTGGTGGTACAACATGTATTCCTCAGTCGATTATGCCATTACACCGCGCCCGATGTATCCCGCAGATGGGAGAAAATTACCTGATATTTATACCCATCCTAGTGATGTGCGATCGCAAATTCAATCTGATTTAGGAAACTTCCCTTTGTTCGATTTTTGGGGGCCAAAAACTACCATTAGTTCTAGTCAATGGATTGCCAATTCGGCAAAATGGATTGAGGAACGTTACAGCCCTACATTATCACTAGTTTATTTACCACATTTAGATTACTGTCTGCAACGATTTGGTCATGATGAAAAACATATCCAAGCTGATTTGCGAGAAATTGATGCTGTTTGTGGCGATTTAATTAAATATTATCAAGCACGTAATACTCAGGTAATTATTCTTTCTGAGTATGGCATTACCCCAGTTTCTAAAGCTGTGGATATCAACCGCGTACTACGAGAAAACGGTTTAATTGCTGTGCGGGAAGAATTGGGGCGAGAACTGCTCGATTTTGGTGCTAGCATTGCCTTTGCTGTTGCCGATCATCAAATTGCTCATGTGTATGTGAATGATCCAGCATACATCCCGAAAGTGCGATCGCTTTTAGAAACGACTGAAGGTGTAGCCCAGGTATTGGATGAAGAGGGTAAGCAAACCTACCATATTGCTCATCCTAGATCGGGAGAGTTGGTGGCGATCGCTCAATCTGATGCTTGGTTTACCTATTATTATTGGCTTGATGATGCAAAAGCACCTGATTTTGCTAGAACTGTAGATATCCATCGCAAACCTGGTTACGATCCTGTAGAACTTTTCCTTGATCCGCAAATTAAATTTCCTCAAGGAAAAATTGCTCTCAAGCTACTTAAGAAACAACTGGGTTTTCGCTACTTAATGGATGTAATTCCTCTGGATGCTTCCCTTGTACGCGGTTCTCACGGTAACATTAGCACTTCTGTTGATGAAGGGCCTCTATTTATCACCCATCAAACTCACCTAGTTAGTGAAAATCGCATTGAGGCGACAGATGTTTGTTCGTTGATTCTCAAACATTTGAATAGGGAGTAGGAAGTGGGGAGTGGGGAGTGGGGGTAATACGGTTGGGTTGAAGGTCGTGAAACCCAACAAACCCTACAATATGTTGGGTTTTGCCCCTCAACCCAACCTACTTTGAATCTTACTCCCCAACGCTACAAGGGTTGGCGCTGGGGGTTAGGTCTGTATTGGACTCAACCGAGAAGCGCTATAGCTGTCATGCGTGCCAACTTATATCTTTTAAAACCTTGTTTCTAACCAAAGGCTAGAAATGCTTCTCATGGCAGATCGCCGGCTTTCATTTTAAGTTGACACCAATACACATATATGCATCACTACAGATTCCAAAAATCTAAAACATTTTTGTGGTAATCCATAGTCATATCGAGTATGCTTTATATATGAACTCGTTATGATTATGAACTAATTAGCTTCATTAGTGGGCAACCGCCTATCTGCTGGCTAAGTTTTACTCTGGCAATCTCAAGAACTTAACGGAGAACTTCTTTATCCATGACTGAACCCCAAAACTTAACAACGCGCTCAGGAATACGTTCCCTGTTGAAATGAGCCAGCATTTCTAAAAGGTGGAAATCATGTATTAATACAGGGCCACGCGATCCAGCTGTGCGTGAATTTTGGTTATCCGCAACAGGAATACCGTCA
>NZ_JAIVFR010000739.1 GCF_020829685.1 Nostoc sp. CHAB 5715
TTACCTGATTTATCTGGGACACAGACCCAACAAGGTTCCTGAGCTTTAGCACCCAGCCAAGGACGATGCCCTTGGCATTGTCCGAAAACTTTGGAATTTTTGGCTTTAGCTATGGAAAGTGGACGACGAGCTTTGCAGCCTTCACAGCGCACAAAAATTTCTTCAAAGTCATTGCCAGAGCCACCTTCATCTAGCCACAGTTGTCCCCGACAGGTGGTTTCAAAATCTTTATGGGCAAAGGCGTACCAGTTTATATCGCTCAGATGTCCATTTATACAAGCTTGCACAAAGCGGACTGGTACGTATGACACGCGCTGTCCTTCAAATTTTGATCCCTCCTTAACTGTTCGCCACTTAGCTAGGGGACGGGTACGGTAATCTTTCCCATTGAAGCGAATGGTTTGATCGACTTGAGCTACAAACCAAGCAGGAAAAATAAATGCATCCACACCAGTAAGAGGCATATTCGGGTCTGAAGTCTCTCTTGGTGGACTAAATAGTTCGATATTCTTAACTTGCAGCATTTCGCAAACTTTATCTTTCAAACGGTCTTCACGAATGGCCTGCATTTCGCCTTTCCAGTAAGTCAATCCCCCAATTACTACCGAGTATTTAGGTAAATCTACCATCGCTCCCGGGCCAAAGGTTGATAAAAGCTGGCTTTGGCGGATTTCTGCTTGTGGTTTTATTTTATTATTTGACTTCTTCATTAAACCTCTTCCTCTATTTCTAAACCAACAGGGTCACGCACAAAAAGTTTCACTACTGGCTCGACATCCCGCAAGCTGCGTTGGGCTTTGAATTTTTGCCGATCGCTACTTTCTTTGTCCGCCTTGGGGTCAAGGGCATCAAGTAGTAAAGGGGCTGCCATTTCTATTTCATTGCGTTGATATTGTAGGCGTTGGTCTTGCACGGCAATATGTTGCCATGTATCTAAACGGTCTATAACTTGTCGCCGGATTTCTTGGCGCAGACTTTCGGCTTCATCGGCTTTTAAAGGGCTATGTCCTTCTGCACGTTTAACGATCGCATCCACAACAAAATCTAAAAGCTGGCGATGTTGGGTAATTTGAGCAGCACCTAGAGGCGCTGTCATTTCTGGATTACCTAATCTGGCAAGGGCAACGGTAACACCTGACAAACCCCGATCGATGGCGCGGGGTGAGAAGGGAGTAACGCTACTTGCTTCCACTGTGCGGTAGAAAGTATCATGCCAGATTTGAAAACGTTCGTAGTGAGAGCGATCGCGCGGTCGGTGAATGTTGAGTAAGGTAACGACTAAACCAGGTTTTTCAGCTTCTCGACCGACGCGGCTGGTAGCTTGAATGTATTCGGCAGTGGTTTTCGGCTGTCCTAAAACTACCATCAGCCCTAAGCGAGTGATATCTAGCCCTACGGAAATCATGTTAGTTGCTAGGGCAATATCAACTCTTTCTTTCTCATGAAAAGGTAAAGCTAGACGACGTTTGGTATTAGCAACTTTGTTAGTGCTGATGCGAGAGGTTAATTCTTCTGGTTCATCATCAATTTTGCGATCGCAAAATAAGCTAAACGGTTCTTGGTAGCGACGGCGATCGCCATAATGACTCAGGCGCGAGTTTACCTCATCTTCCACTAGGCGGCGACTACCACCCAATTCCCGCAGGGAATTAAAATAACCTAGCAGTGTCATATAAGGGTCAGCAGGATTATGCTGATTTGCTTTCCCGCCGGCATCTTCCCAAGCTTGTTTAGCTGCTCCCAACAGGGCTAAGTATGCTCGTAACAGAACTACTTTAAGGCTGCGTCCTTGGGCTACAACTCCGACATAAAGCCGTCCCGGTGTTTTGGTAATTGGTACGGTTTCGGCAAAAAAGGAGTCGTGGCGATCGGGCCCAGGAGGCGGAAAAATATCTACCTGGCTGTGACTAAACAAAGCTTGAATTTGGCGCTCGGCACGGCGGACTGTAGCAGTGGAGGCAATAATCTTCGGTCGGATAGTTTTATCATTGTGCGTCACACTACACAGAACATCGATAACCGTTTCGTATAATCCCACCATTGTTCCCAGAGGCCCAGAAATCAAGTGCAATTCGTCTTGAATAATCAAATCTGGTGGGGGTAAATTTTTGTCTAAGGCTCGACCTTTGGTTTTAGCATCAGCTGGCCCGGTGAATCCTACTTTTTCATCAAAATGAGTTACCTTGCCAAATAGCGCTCCAGTTTGACCAACCCAAGGCAGATTCGCAAATTTATCAACGGTGGAAATTATGAAGCAAGGAAGCCGTCGATAGATTTGTTCATCTACGGCAACGATGGGTAGGGGGTTGTTGCCTTTAAATACACAGGCAGGTTTACCATCTGCGTGTTTTTTCCGATTGTCGCAGATTACCCGCAAGTCAGTAGGTGCATCGGCAAGTGGTAAAAGTTGAAACGATCGCGCTTTCAGTTCCGTGCCACACCAAGGACACCTTTCTAGGGGAATCGGCTTTGGTTTATGAGGATAATGCCGATCAAAATCTTGAGTCCGCGCCCAAGCTGAATTATCTTTGTCGCCTTTTTTACCCATTTTATTGGGTGTGGCACCTTGCCCAACCCACAACCCAATCTCAAAGGGATGCTTACCTAGTCTAGGATTTTGCTGACGTTCTAGTTCTAAGGCACAGACGAGGGTTGCGGCTCTTTCCAATTGGTCTAGGGTTAGGAGGCGCAGAGTGTAGCGCATGAGAACGCTGACACCAGCAGAGTGGATACTAGGATCGCGCAGACGACGCAGCACTAGAGTGAACGCTGCTAACCCTAGATAGGCTTCGGTTTTGCCGCCACCTGTGGGAAAGAACAGCAAATCTACTATTTCCCGATCTGGATGTTCTGGTTGAGCAATGCTCAGGATGTTCAACAGCAGAAAAGCTAGCTGGAAAGGTCGCCACTTCGGCGGTGAAAAGTCTTCAGGGGATTTGTCTGGCTCATCGTGAGTTAGGCGTTGTCTTCTAGCAGTTGCTAAGGCTTGGTTAGCAATTTGAAAAGCTTCTAACACCAAAGGATCGTCTAAAGCTTGTAATCCGGCGGCAATGCGTTGCTTAATTCTGCTAGCTGTGGTTAATAATTCACTAGCAATTTTTCCTTGGTGCGGTTCAGTGGGGGCTGCGGCTTGCTGTTTGGTAATCCAGTCAGTATATGCAGACACCATTGGGTAAACCATCTCAGATATAGTTGCCGCGTCTTTTGCCTTAGCCAATGCTTCCATGCCTAGTTTTAGCCCCGGAATTTCTGCTGGTTCTACTCTGGCCACCTCTGCTGTGGGCATCCAGTTAGTACGAATTTCTTGACAGATATGATTCGAGCTAAGGATAGTAATAGCAGAAACATTATGTCCAACAGCATATTCGCAATCGTTGCGGTATTGCAGGCTTGACACCGCTTCGTCTCTATCTTGGCTGTTTTGCCCCCGCAAGTTAGGGCGGGATACAAAAGCGTCAGCTGTGCGGATGGTGAGGCAGGCTTGAAAAATAAAACTGATGTCGTGCTTTTGGTTGGGATTGTTGCTGCGGTAGTTAACTAAGAATACTGAAACTGAACGCGTACCAACAGGGAGTTTTTGTTGAGGTGATGAAGCTACAGCCCGATTTGACACAAATAACTTTAAGCCGTTGCTGTCTGGAACTTCAATCTGAATTTTTCGTTGATTTCCCAGCAGAGAAATAGGCATACTAATGCAATGAGGGGAGCGTTGCCATAATTCTTGCTTGGCTGACTGGGGATTCTCGCTATCATCTAATTCTGTTTCGCTTTCAAGAAATTGGTAGTTACCCCACTGCACAGTTATATTCAGTTCTGTGGTATTTTCTGGTAGAAGAAAGCTCAAGCCAATGGAAGAAGGAAAGTGAGCTTTACGGGCTGAGGAGGCTT
>NZ_JAIVFR010000073.1 GCF_020829685.1 Nostoc sp. CHAB 5715
AGGTTTTCTTAAAGTGTTTTTCAATCGCTTGGTAGGCGTAGTCCCCTAGAGTTTTTACCGTGGGTTGTGTGGCTAGTTTCATAATTGATCTTAAATGACGATTACCTCATGAGGTTATTGCATAATAACATTAGTTAAAAATTTGTATCTACTGAGTATTATCAAGTATGTTGATGAGCATTAATACTTGCATCCTCTTAGAGAAACATCCAATATCTATCAAAGGTCTAAAGAGCAGATTCATCCTGGCGATTTCATATATACGATAGCTTCTAAAAATATTTTGCATAATTAAATCATTTATTATGATAACATCATTAATCTTCCTGAAATCAAAAAATGTCAAACTCAAATTTGCTCAATCAAGTTTTATTGACTTTTGTAGATAATTTTAAAGAACATAGAGAAGACTTATCAGCGCTGCTGCTAACACACCAGAAATATTTATGGCTGGGTTCAGATGAAACTTCAACTATTGAACGTCTCTCTTTGGTTGATACTGATAAATTTACAGATCATCAGCAATTTCGGGTAGCAGAATTTATCAATTTACCTGCGCCAGAAGACCAAGAAATTGATATAGAAGGACTTGCTTACACAGATTCTTATTTGTGGTTTGTTGGTTCTCATAGTTACAAACGTAAAAAACCGAAACCTGATAAAACCGATGCACAAAACTTTAAAAGGCTGACCAAAATTGAATCAGAACCCAACCGTTACCTCTTAGGAAGGATTCCTTTGATAGATGGTAAGTTATTCTCATCTTGCCCACATCCCCAAAATCCAGATGTGCAATTGAATGCCGCTAAACTAGAGGTGACAAACCAGGGTAATTTGCTTCTTACTGCTTTAGCAGATGACGCCCATTTAGGCTTATTTATCAAGGCAGCAATTGCGGGAAAAGATAATGGCTTTGATATTGAAGGAATAGGCATTTATCAAAACCGGATTTTTTTGGGTTTGCGCGGCCCTGTATTGCGGGGTTGGGCTGTAGTGCTGGAAATTGAGTTAGAAGATTCTAGCCCTGGAATTCTGAAACTGCGGCAAATTGGAGAAACGAAGGAGTTATATAAAAAGCATTTTATCTGGTTGAATGGTTTGGGAATTCGGGATTTGTGTGTAGATGGAAATGATTTGTTGATTTTAGCTGGGCCAACGATGGATTTAGATGGGCCCGTGCAAGTTTATCGCTGGATAAATGGCGTTAACTTGCGAGAAAATGTCTTCAGCAATCCAGATTTTGTCCAAGATATTCCCTATGGAAATCGGGAAGATCATGCTGAGGGAATGACGCTGTTTCAGGATGTTGCTGGCATACCTTCGCTATTGGTAGTTTATGACTCTCCAGCAACAACTAGACTGGTGGGTGATAGTGGTGTAATAGCGGATGTGTTTAAGCTGGGATAATATGAATTTGAGATTTTAGATTTTGGATTGTTAAAGGTTAGTGGAGATTGCTTGTACAGGACAGGTGGGGATACACTGTTCGCAGACAATACAACGCGATCGCGTGAATGTGAGTTTGTATGTCTCTGGGTGGAGGGTGAGGGCTTCGGTAGGACAAACCCCAGTACACAAACCACAGTGGACACACACATCCTCGTCGATCGCAATTTCGCCTAAGGTATAAGAAACATTAATATGGCGCGATCGCATCCACTCGATCGCCGCATCTAATTGATCGATATCTCCCAATAGTTCCACTACCAGGTTGCCAATTTGATTTGGGGCAACTTGAGCACGGATAATATTAGCAGCGACGTTAAACTCTTTGGCCAGTACGTAAGTGACTGGCATTTGTACGGCGCGTTTCGGGAAGGTAAGGGTTACTCGTTTTTTCACAGGTTTAGCAGAGGGTTTTTTCTGTTGTAGCGTATTGGGAGTTTTATGGCTCGAAAGATAATTGCAAAAAAAGGCAGGAGAGTGTCAATTATCTGTATTTAACTAATGACTGCTCCACCCTCAAAAATCGGGCAATTCCAGCTAAAACTCCGATCATCAGCTTTTGCACAAATACTGGTGGGCCAACGATGATGGTGTCTGCTTTCTTAATCAGCAAGGCAAATTGCAAGATATTTGTAGGCATTCCTTCCTTGTTTACCTTTTTGTCGATCGCTAGTCCAAACATTGATCGCAAAAAATGCTCAAACTCGCCAGCCGCACGTACTTCAGAAGTAAAAGTCACCCAATTATCAGACGCATTGCGGAAACTATGATGCACCCCAGCCGGAACCTGTAAAACTTCTCCTGCACGCAATACTTTGATATTTCCTTTCTGACCCACTTCCATCTCTAGTGAGCCACTCAAGACCTCAAAGATTTCTGTCTTAGTATCGTGGTAATGCAGAGGGCTACCTTGCGATCCCGGTGGCAACTCAAAATAAAATTTTACATACTCCCCATTGGTATCATGGGTTGAGCGAAGAATCGTCATGCGATCGCCTGTCACAGGGTTCTCAATCTGTTCTCTATTTGAATCTGTGGTGAAGGTTACATCAGCAGCATCAGAGCGTAATTTTGCAGTAATGTAGGGTGGGCTTTGCCCACCAAAACCCCGATATGGTGCGCAAAGCCCACCCTACGTGTATTTCAAAAATCAAATAGGAGTCCTATAGCAACCTTGTTGTTCAGGCAATTTCTCAACATTTACAGGACTTACGCAAAAACTCTCTGCAACTCTTATTCCTTCTCCTGTCGGAGACGCCAAGGGCGAACGTGTCCTTCGTGCCAACTCTTGGAGACGCACTCGCGTTCGCGGTTCGTTATTCCGTGACTCATGCGTAAGTCCTAATTTAAAAGGAGAAGTTCCAGCACTCAAGACCATTGCCCACAATCTAGCTATCAGCGTTCGTAACTTGCAGAGAAAACTGGAAACAGAGGGTACTTCATATCAACAACTCTTGGATGCAACACGCAAAGAATTAGCGCTACGACACCTTAAAAAAACAGATGCCCCAATACATGATGTGGCTTTTTTGCTAGGCTTTTCTGAACCGAGTGCATTTCACCGCGCCTTCAAGCGATGGACAGGAAAAACCCCACAAGCTTACAGGTCACTTGACTATAACAGTTGATTGTTATTAGTCAATGTCAAAAAAAGCGTAGGCGCAGCCCGCCGCGCCTACGCTAATTTTTAGATTACAAAATACAGCTTAAGCAGCAACAGGTTCCAACAATTTAATATCAGAGAAGATAAATTCTTGAATAGAAACTTGTCCTGCTGTCTCGGTGCGAATCTCCCGACGATTTAGAATGAAATAGTCACCAACTTTTTCATATTCATCGATAAATTCGCTTCTACCGCCCTTTTGTTCTCCAGTCTTGGGGTCATGGTACACAGAATCATAGCTGTGGGATAGGTAGCCTTCCCCGGTGTCGTGACTGCTGAAGGTGTCAATTGTCACATAAGTACCATGAATTAGACGGTGAACATGGCATACTTCATTATTGCGGACTTTGTATTTATCGCCCTCAGCCTTACCACCCATTAAAAGCTCAACCGCACCAGTTTCGTCAGTTTTACCATAACTAAACGTATTGGCGCTGTGGGTGTCTTCAAAGCTGCGGCGGATGCGGTGAATTGCTATCTCCCAGGCTTGACCATGAATTGCTTGCTTGGCCGACTCGTCATCTACACCCAAAACTTCCGCTTTGAGATTGGCGTTGATGATAACTTTGCCTGTAAACACTTTATGATCATGCTTAAAGGTAATATTTGCGGTATAACCAGGGAAATTCTTGTCCCAAGTGTAGCGGTTCTCATAAGCAGCCCGGAAAAGTTCCTGAGCAGAGAGTTGTGTAACTGTCATGTGCTTCTCCTAGTCGCTACTGTAATTAGCGTTTTAGTTTCCTTGGTATTAGCATAGAAGTAATTGTTGAGGCTTGGATAGTCCCCAACTGGGTACACTTATGGTTAATTCTCTCCACGCCGTATTTGATGCGATCGCCAATGTCCAAAATGAGCAAGAATTAAGGCTAGCTCTCACGGATAAAATTGGTGAGCATTTTGGCGTGCAAAATTGGGGCATTTATTTCTTAGATGAGCAACCAACGGCCCAAATCGATGTTCAGGGCATTCCGGCAGTATGCTTAGAAAGCAATCCAGTCGGGCGCTACGTGGTTGAGCGTCACGCTCCCGCCCATGAACAGTTATTATTATCACCAAAAGACTGGAAGCATTTTTGTTCGCGTTCCGATCACGAACACGTAATGACTGGGCCAATTGTTTGCGATGGTCGTCTTGTCGGAACGCTTAACTTGGCTCGTGACAAGGGAAATCCTGCTTTTAATGGCAACGATTTAGCTGATTTGAGTGCCTTATGCATTCATTTATCAGCAAAAATGGCAACTCTACGGACAAAACCAAAAATATCCCATTCCCATTTAGTAAATCCTCTAACAGCGCGTGAGTTAGAAATTGCTGAGTTAGTGGCGCAGGGATTAACAAACGCGGAAATTGGGGAAAAACTTTGGATTACCCAAAATTCCGTCAAACAAGCTTTGAAGAGGATGTTTCGTAAGTTAAAGGTTTCGGCGCGTGCAGAAATGGTGGCAAAGCTACAAGATATACAAGTTTCTTAAACTCTTTATTCCCGAATTGTGAATGCGTGAATGCGTGAATTCGGAGCGAAGCGACGTGACCCCCTTTTTTTTGAGTACCCGTCTTAATCTGTCGGGACTCAGTTTAAAACAGTTATCAGTTATCAGTTATCAGTCCTCAAGGCATACTGTGGGGGATAAATGTTGCGCCACCAACGCCTGACACCTGTAGGTGGGGGACAAAAACTTGCGAGATAAATATAGGACTTACGCAAAAAGTACTAAAAAGCTTAATTTATCGAACCGCCAAGAACGCCAAGAACGCCAAGAATCGTAGAGTTTGCGTAAGTCCTAAAATAGATAACTGTTCACTGTTCACTGTTCACTGTTAATCGAAGGCAATACGGTTTCATTCCCTCAAAGGCTCAAAAAAGACTTGTGTTGTGAACGAAAATACTTGTGTTGTGAACGAAAAGACTTCAGGACTTACGCAAACAATAGCTGAAATCCTTATTTTCAGGTAGGGGCAATTCATGAATTGCCTCTACAACGTGTATAGGACTTACGCACACTCTACGAATTCTCGGCGTTCTTGGCGTCTTGGTGAACCAGCGCTGTAGGCGGGTTTCCCGCCGTAGGCGACTGGTGTTAGCGCAGCGTTAGCGACGAAGGAGCGTCACCCGAAGGGCGGTTCGATAAATTAAGCTTTTTCGTGATTTTTGCGTAAGTCCTGGTGTACTTTTGCGTAAGTCTTAGACTTGTGTTGTGAACGAAAGTACTTGTGTTCTGAACGAAAGTCCTTGTGTTGTGAACGAAAGTCCTTGTGTTCTGAACGAAAGTCCTTGTGTTCTGAATGAAAGTCCTTGTGTTGTGAACGAAAGTCCTTGTGTTCTGAACGAAAGTCCTTGTGTTCTGAACGAAAGTCCTTGTGTTCTGAACGAAAGTCCTTGTGTTCTGAACGAAAGTACTTGTGTGTACACTGTAGGCTTGCTAAGGGGAGGGGAGACGCACTTGCGTTCGCTATCGGCATCGCTTCTCAAAATTAGCATTCCTGAGATCTTGCACCAGTCCCAACAACCGCCTCAGAATGAATTCTGAGGCTAATAGCTAAAGTCTATCTATTGAAGACTGAACAAGGGTTTTAGTCCACTTTAGTGGACTTTAGCTATCAGCCCAGAAATTTATTTCTGGGCGGGCGATGGTGCTAATCAAGAATGCTGCAAGATATCAGGACTTTTATGGCAAAATAAAAATTTTTGTAAAAAACTTTTTATAAAGTAAATTTAACTGAAAGTGTTGCAAGTCAGAAAATCAATGGGAAAATCATTCTTTAAATATCGCATAGCAGGGTTAGTAAGTTTGATGCTGCTTGTTAGTATTTCCTCCCCTTTTGTTTCTCTATCTGCTCCTGTCCCCTCAAAGCTGGCACAATCTAATGGTAAAACTGCTGTAGACTGGTTAAACCAAGGCTTACAAGCAATTCAGACGGGAAGGGTACAAGATGCGATCGCAGCCTTCAAACAAGCAACCCAATTAGATCCGACATTAGCACCAGCGCAGTATAATTTAGGGCTAGCATTCCGACAAACGGGACAATTACAACCCTCTGCGGATGCATTTTATCGAGCGACGCAAGCCGATCCTAAGTTTGCTCCAGCTTTTGCTAATTTAGGTGGAGCATTGTTAGAGGGCAATAATTTACAGTTAGCTAACGATTATTTGCAACGAGCGTTAGAACTTGATCCAAAACTCGGATTTGCCCACTATAACTTGGGGTTGGTACGAGAACAGCAACGAGATTGCGAACGAGCGATCGCATCTTTTAGAAAAGCCATAGAATATAGCAAAAATGCACCAGAACCTCCTTACCATCTGGGGATGTGTTATCTCCAACAAGGTAAACTCGATCAAGCCAGAGATGCCTTTAATCAGGCAGTAAAAATTAATCCGAAGTATCCAGAAGCTTACTACAATATCGGCTCAATTTGGTTTCAGCAACGCAAGTTGCAAGAGGCATTAGAGGCTTTTAGAAAATCAGCCGAAGCTAACTCTAACTATCCCAACGCTTATTATGGTGCAGGGTTAGTTTTTATGCAATTACAGCAATATGGGGATGCAGTACAAGTATTGCAATTTGCTAGAGATTTATACAATGCTCAGAGAAATCCCCAATGGGCGAAAAATGCCGAACAATTGTTGCAACAGGCACAAAATTTAAATTACCAACCTCGCTGAGGCGCAAAAGCTTAATATTGCATAACATAAAACTATTGGGTTGACTCGCTGGTGTTGTCTGAACTAGTCCCGATTGGAAAAACGTACATGCAAAAGCGCCAGAAAAGTCGATTTTTATTTAGCGATCGCTGGCTTGATCGGCACTCAATTGTTCGCAACATGGAAGCCTTTCAAGACTTAATTGTGATTGTCTTGTGTTTGGGATTGTTCGCCGTCATGCTGATTCAATTGTGGGGGATAGCGATCGCCCTCATACAGCCACTAGACTATAAACATGTGACTGCAAAAATACTATTTGTGTTGATTTTAGTCGAGTTATTCCGGCTATTAATGGTTTACTTGCAAGAACATAGTATCTCTGTGGGAGTAGCAGTTGAGGTAACAATTGTATCTCTACTGCGAGAAGTAGTAGTTCACGGAGCGTTGGAAATTTCTTGGGTTAATACGGTTGCAATTTGTGGTTTGTTGTTTGTTCTGGGTGGACTACTTGTGGTGTGTGCTAAGACGCCACACATGGATTGCATGAGTGCTAACACTAAGTTTTGCCCGATTGTCTATAGAGGAGGTAGGGAAAGGCAAAATGAATTGGAATTCCAGTATTCACGTCAATGTGATGAGAATCAACCGCTTGGATAAATTGTTATGAAAATGAGGAGTGGGAGAGACGCGATTAATCGCGTCTGTACTGGGGAGTGGCTTGCCGTGAGCGTAGCCGAACGGGAGTGGGAGATGAGGGGGATGAGGTAGAATTTTTTCCCTTGTCTGTCCTATCTCCTTGTATAGAGTAACGGCTATTAATTACGAATTACGAACTTGTACTCTCGCACTTGCCTTGAGCGCAGTCGTTCGCGTAGCGTCCCATAGGGAAGGGAGCCGAAGTATTACGAATTTATATAATCTACTCTCGCAAGGTACTTCCGACGTATTGAAATATACTCTTTTTGGAAGATGAATCGCTCTTTAAGGGTGAGTATAAAGTTAATTAGAAATTCTAAAAGAGGGTCAAGCAATGACTACAAATACAGGTAATGGACAGTCTCAAGAACCAATTAGCAACTTGGAGTATGATTTTATCACCGTTTTGCACAACAAGGCTGAAGCCGTTAAAGCTTACGATACCTACATCAAAGATGCAGAACAAGTAGGTTCTCAGCCTTGTGTAGAGTTGTTCCAGAAATTACGCCAATCTGATATTGAACACGCACAAGAGATCCGCCAACATCTACAACAAGTGCTGCAACACGGTAAGATGTAACCCAGATTTTAAGTGCGATCGCTTCTGGTTTGCTAAACATAAAAGAGGCGATCGCACTTCATGTAAAAAATTTTCAGAACGCGACAATATCATTTTATATTGCCAGTCCAACATAAGTGCGATTAATATTACCTGTTTCGTTCCAAATTAAATCAGTTAATCCATCGCCATTTACGTCGCCTGTTAGGGCATCAAAACCATTCCATCCAGTTTCTGAGCGGTCTTGTGCTCCCAGAAATGTAAAGGTTCCGTTTCCGTTAGAAAGTCCAACATAAGTGCGATTAATATTACCTGTTTCGTTCCAAATTAAATCAGTTAATCCATCGCCATTTACGTCGCCTGTTAGGGCGTCAAAACCATTCCATCCAGTTTCTGAGCGGTCTTGTGCTGGTAAAAAAGTAAAGGTTCCGTTCCCGTTAGAAAGTCCAACATAAGTGCGATTAATATTACCTGTTTCGTTCCAAATTAAATCAGTTAATCCATCGCCATTTACGTCGCCTGTTAGGGCGTCAAAACCATTCCATCCAGTTTCTGAGCGGTCTTGTGCTGGTAAAAAAGTAAAGGTTCCGTTCCCGTTAGAAAGTCCAACATAAGTGCGATTAATATTACCTGTTTCGTTCCAAATTAAATCAGTTAATCCATCGCCATTTACGTCGCCTGTTAGGGCGTCAAAACCATTCCATCCAGTTTCTGAGCGGTCTTGTGCTGGTAAAAAAGTAAAAGTGGACATAGCTTTCAATAGTGTTGATATTTGTATGCAAGTGTGACTGACGTGAAGTATCCCAACCTGCTACGCTCTCAGTTGGAGCTTCCAATCTCTTTGAAATTAAGGATGGTCTTATTCATCTTCTCCCAAGGGGAAATGCTACGGAAACGGTATTCCCATCTCAACCGCCAGAACCTCCTTATACCCGTGTACAATTTGGTCTTACTCAGTGTCCATAGGCAGTCGCCATACTCAACCAGCACTTACTATCAGCCAGACTGATTCTGGGCTGCTTGCTGTACTTGCGCCACCGTCAAATCTAGAGCCACCGCCACTTGTCCTACACTCAATCCCAATGCCAACAACCGGGGAATAGCTTCTAACTTAGCTTCCTGGCGACCTTCCTGGCGACCTTCCTGGCGACCTTCCTGGCGACCTTCCTGGCGACCTTCCTGGCGACCTTCTTCTAAGCCGTCTTCCTTGATTGATTGATACATCCTTGTCTTTTTGAATTCGTCGTCTATACCCAACATTTCTGCTAACTCCTCTCGGCTTAACCGGGTAAATTTGTACAACAGAATAGTCTCTATCAATTCTACAATTTGCTTGGTGGTAACTTCATCTGCCAGTTGTTGCCTTGCTTGTAAAATCAATTCTCTACCTTTGTCAACGGCTGTCTCTTCCCTTTCGATAATTAATTTAACGATCGCAACTTGAAGTGAGTTCTCTGCTGAATCTAATTCATCTAGGTAAATACGTTGCACTTGTGAACTGTCTAGCAGCAATTGATACGCCAGCCGATCATCCGGATCTAAACTTCGTTGAGGATAGATGACAACAGCACGCCAAAAATTGACTGATTCGTTTTGACGCAAGTAAATGAAGATTTCGGCAAAGAAACGTCTATAAAAAGTCGAGTCTAATTGAAACTGGACTTCAACAAAGTAGAGGGGTTGGTTTGTGGTTTCACTTGTGGGGATGAATACCCCATCAATCCTAAAAGCAGTTTCTTTTAGTTCGATTGAAACAAATTGATATGCGTTGACATTGACAGTCGTATCGCCAATTATTGCAAAAAATATGCTAGGGAAAGTTTGAAATAAACTATAAAATATTTTGTCAGTTTGCACCTGGATTTAGTAAAGCGAAAATTGGATATTCAAAGTTTATCAAAAATAGTGTAACTCCGTCTATTTCAGCATAAAAAAGCAGATGGTTGTTCCCATCTGCTTTAATAAAAAATTTGTTATCTCCTTTACTTGGATACCAACAGATTAACTGGAGCAACCCCAGCCAAATCTAAAATTGGTGCGATCGCATCTTCTCGTTTCACCGCCATAATATGGACACCCTGACACAATTGCCGTGCTATTTGCACTTGCTCGGCGGCAATTTTCATCCCTTCCTCAAAAGGATCTTTGGCTTTTGCCAATCTATCAATAATATGTTGGGGAATATTTACACCCGGAACACACTTATTAATAAACTGGGCATTTTTTGCCGATTTTAACAGAAAAATTCCTGCCAAAATTGGTTTTTTATAGCCAGCCGCAATGGTATCCATGAACTTTTCTAGCCGCTCAAAATCTGTAATTAACTGACTTTGAAAAAACTGCGCTCCTGCTTCGATTTTGCGTTCAAATCGGCTTTGCAAACCCGACCAACTATTACATTGTGGATCTACTGCTGCACCAACAAATAAATCTAACGCTCCATCATTCAAAGGTTTCTCGTTGCAATCAACGCCTTGATTCATCTTCCGAATCAGTTGCAGCAGTCGCACCGCTTCCAAGTCAAACACTGCTTTGGCATCTGGATGATCGCCTGCTTTTACTGGGTCGCCAGTCAAAGCTAAAATGTTATTTATGCCCAAGGCATGAGCGCCCATCAAATCAGCTTGTAAACCGATGCGGTTGCGATCGCGGCAAGCAACTTGACAAATCGGCTCTATACCGTTTTGTGACAAAATCACCGACGCCATTAACGAAGACATCCGTAACACTGCGCGGCTACCATCAGTAACATTGATAGCATGAACCCTTCCCTTAAGAGTCGCCGCCATTTGAATCATGTGCGCTGGATCTCCCCCTTTCGGCGGTGCTACCTCGGCGGTAATTAGAAATTCACCTGCTTGTACAGCTCTCTGAAAGGCTGTGGGGCTATGGGTGTGATGCATAAAATTAAGAATTTCAATTTCTTAAATGGTATAGCAAATCACACCGAAAAAGGACAAATTATAGAGGAAGAGAGTAGCCTAAAGCAGTTTTTACTTGTGATAAAGTTTGATTTGCGATCGCTCTCGCTTTTTCTCCTCCATCCCGGAACACAGACTTCAAATAGCCTTTATCCTCCGTTATCGCCTGATATTTTTCTTGAATTGGTTTCAGGGAATTAATTATCGTGTCCGTCAATAATGGCTTGAATTGTCCCCAGCCCATATCCTGACATTCAACGGCTACATCTTCTTTTCTCTTGCCAGAAAGCAATGTATACAGCGTTAATAAGTTATTACACTCTGGACGCGCTGGATCATCGAAAGTCAGCCCACGAATGGGATCAGTTTTACAGCGCTTAATTTTGTTTTGAATCTGTTCTGGTGAATCTAGCAAATTGATTCGGCTTAACTCAGAAGGATCAGACTTTGACATTTTGCGTGTACCGTCCGCTAAACTCATCACCCTTGCCCCTTCCTTGCGAATCAAAGGGTCTGGTAACTTCAGAACTGGCTGATCTGGTTTACCAAATTGGTGATTTAACCGAGCCGCAATATCCCGTGTCAATTCCAAATGTTGCTTTTGGTCTTCACCCACTGGCACTTTATCCGCTTGGTAAAGCAAAATATCAGCTGCCATTAGCACAGGGTAATCTAATAAACCTGCACTCACATTTTCTCCTTGTTTAACAGCCTTTTCCTTGAACTGGATCATGTCTTGCAGCCAGTTTAAAGGTGTAATGCAGTTGAGCAACCAGGTGAGTTCACTGTGGGCCGAAACGTGGGACTGTACAAAGATGGTGGAATGATTTAAATCAAGACCACAAGCTAAATAGAGAGCAGCAAGGGTGTAGGTATCAGCTGCTAACTGTTTTGGATCGTGTGGCACTGTAATCGCGTGCAAATCAGCGACAAAAAGATAATTTTCGTATTCGCTCTGACCTTCTACCCAGTTGCGAATGGCTCCCAAGTAGTTACCTAGATGGTAATTGCCGGTTGGTTGAACTCCAGAAAGAACACGTTGCTTGCCCATAAATTCCAACTTAGTTATCTCAAATCCGCGTTATGTAAAGTGGCGATGTCTGGCGACAAATTGCTTTCCGCCTACGCAAAACTCATTTAATTTTGACATTTTCTAGGTCAAGTCGCCGTTACGCGATTAGATATTTAAGCTGTTATACAAGAGCTTTAATAAAAGGTGGGTTAATTTTTGCAGGTCGAAACAATCGCATTGTCAGTCGATACAATGGCATTGTTAGCTAAAACAATCGCATTGTCAATCGAAACAATCGCATTGTCAGTCGATACAATGGCATTGTCAGCCAATACAATGGCATTGCAAGCCAATAAATGGCATTGTCAGTCGATACAATGGCATTGTCAACCAATACAAAGGCATTGTTGGTCAATACAAAGGTATTGCAAGAGGTTGCGTTTACTACTCTGACCCATAAAAATGCTCAATGATTTCTGGATTTACCACCAGACGATTGCTCTGGCAGTTTTTTGCTCCACAAATCCGCCATTAGGTTTTATTACAACGGTGGTAATCCTGCTAACTGACTCAAAAATCATCTTTGCCGATGCAAATGTCTGTCTCAAGACAGATAGCGAAAGAATAGGGGTAGTGGCATTGTAGCATCATCTCTGCAATCACTATCCGGGGCACAGATTTATCAAAAGTAAAAAATCTTCCAAGCAAAATTTAATTAGAGGACTACAGCAATGAAAGTACTCTTACTCTACCCCCGTTTTCCCAAAACGTTTTGGTCTTACGACGAATTCATGAAAATAGCGGGACTTAAGGCATCTATTCCGCCGCTAGGTATTCTGACTGTTGCCGCTATGCTACCAACAGACTGGGAAGTTCGGTTTTATGACCGCAATGTTAACCAAGAAACGGATGCTGATTGGCAATGGTGCGACATCGTGATTCTTTCTGCCATGCTTGCACAGAAAGAAGACTTTCTCGCCCAAATTCATAAAGCAGCGCAACTGGGGAAAAAAGTTG
>NZ_JAIVFR010000740.1 GCF_020829685.1 Nostoc sp. CHAB 5715
GTAGTCGGCATTTCCAATTAGTAACAATGACTAACTGCATTTATTTTGCAATTATTTGGGGAATTTCTGCTACTTAATGTTCGGAGTTCGCTCATGAGAAGAACCAATGCCCAATGCCCAATGCCCATGCCCTATGCCCCAATTTTTAATTACGGTGGGTAAGAACTCAATGATGTGCTAAGGTAATTAAGTGAGAATAAAATTCGGTTACAGCGTTTGTTTTTAGTATTGACAGGCTTTTCCCTTTTGGTCTTAACAAGCTTGTCTCCGAAATCTAAATCTCTACACACCTATGATTTTGGAGATAACGCATGTCAATTTATGTAGGTAATCTATCCTACGAGGTCACACAAGAGGACCTCACATCTGTTTTTGCCGAACATGGTTCTGTAAAACGGGTTCAGTTGCCTACCGACCGCGAAACAGGACGTCCACGCGGCTTTGCTTTCGTAGAGATGGGTACAGAAGCTGAAGAAACAGCTGCCATTGAAGCTCTTGATGGTGCTGAGTGGATGGGACGCGATCTCAAAGTGAACAAGGCTAAACCTAAGGAAGATAGAGGTGGTTCCTTTGGTGGTGGCGATCGTCGCGGCGGTGGCGGTGGTGGATACAACCGAGGACGCTACTAAGCTTTAAGATTAAAAATTAAGTTTTAACGTCTTAAGGGCAGAATCATTATCTGCCCTTTTTGCGCTTCGGTCTACTGGATAGCTTAAAATTGCCCAGTACCAATTAAATAGGAGATGAAAATGACCCAAGTATTTGTGGGCGAAAATGAAGGAATTGAGTCAGCTTTACGTCGATTTAAGAGAGAAGTTTCCAAAGCAGGTATTTTTCCAGACATGAGAAAGCATCGTCACTTTGAAACGCCTTTGGAAAAACACAAGCGCAAAGAAGTTGCAAGGCACAAACAACGTAAGAGAAATTTCCGTCCCAATTGAAAACAAGCGATACCTACGGTAAGGTACACTAACGCACTCTCTCATTAGATTATTAGCTGTCGAAGAGGCGATCGCTGTACTCCTGCATGTAAATTTAAAGGGTAAGTTTTGGCAAAGGCATTACTGATTATGGGATGGGCAATGTAAATAACGGTGTGTCCCCCAACTGCAAAAAACTTTTGATTGTTATGGCGATCGCTACGCTGACCTTACTAAAATTTGGCTGAAAAATTTATTTTTGGCATTCCCTTAGTAGTCTACAAGACTTTGAAGGTTCTGTCTTGGAAAGTTGAGCCAGGACTTTGGGCAGGTAATACTAGAATTGTAACCCTTCTCCTGACGGAGAAGGGTAGTAAGTAGCATGGAAAACCCCAATTGGTGGTCGGACTGCTGAGATGGAGATTTGGCATACATCCACTCCCAACAGCGATTTGTTGAGTATGATTTAGTAGGTTTGGGACATTTTTTCCTCTTGAGTAGAAAGAGAGCGAATTAACTCCCGAATCACATCGGTTGCTGGTCTTCCCGTCATTGAACAGTATTGTTCAAGCTTCTGTGCCTCACTTGATGTGAGATTGATTGTAAGTCGTTTAGCAGCCCATTTTTTATTCATAATATTAGACAAGTTCGATTTTTCAACTACTTCTCTAATATCAATCACTTAATCTGTTACTACATGGGTATTATCAAGGAATTTTAATTCAAGAAATGATGAAGTAGACTAATATGTTTTTCCAAATAATAGTCAAGATGTAAAGTCTATTTTAGAATATAAAGTTTAACTCACTTAAAAGTAGTAACTATAAAGCCAGTATTAAAAGAGTATAAAATAAATTTATGCAGAGTAAGTAATTTGCTCAAATATACGCTAGTCCACATCAGTAGCCCAACCTACAGTACCACATTGGAGATATTAGGGCAATTGAGGAAGCGATCGCAATTAAACTAGACAACTGCATTTTGGCTCATTTACTCACCCTTTAGACTGATCCTCAACTTCAGATATACAGCAGTTTTCTTTTAGATAAAGTATAAAAGTACGGGTTTTGAGGCAGTTCTTGCTGGTGGTCGCCGAGCCTGTCCTGAGCGTAGCCGTTGGCGCAGCCTCTCGTAGAGAAGGGCGCAGTCGAGGTGAGACAGGAGGTAAAACTATCACAATCGCTCCAAATTGCAAAAGGCTCCCGACAGATATTTTGGCAGATTTCGTGTGAGTATGCCTCTTAACATAGTCATATAGGAATATGCTTTACCGCTCTAATCTCAGCAATTAGATAGTTTAAAAGAGCGTTTTAAATGTTTTACTATCATTAATAGATTTGCAATTAATTGCAAATCTATTATCACAAGAGTACCCAGTCGTTTTTGTAAATTAATTATTTGTAGCTAAGTAGCAATTAAAAATGATGCAAAACACATTGGTTGATAAAACCTTCCGCGACAACGAAGGTAACATTGTTATAGCTCAGATGCCAAATCTACCACTTATTGTTTGGATAGTAACTAGTTTACTAACTCTAATTTTTCCAAGCGGCAAAATCAATACATTGTTAGACTTAGTAGCATACGGCTCCTTGTTTACTTGGGCGTGGTTGGAATTATTTCAAGGCGTTAATTATTTTCGGAGAGCGCTAGGTATTGCCGTACTTGTTAGTCTTATCGTTTTCAAAATTCAGTACTAATGTAAGACTAAATAATTAAGGCTCTTTCGCTCTTTTTATAGTGATTAACGATTGATCATAACAGAACCCTTACGGAACAAGGGTTATAAAGAATTATGCTCTTGTTTTAAACGTAATCCTTACAAGATAAGGCTTTCAATGATTTTGAACCAGATTTTCCATAAAAATAACCGAAGAGCCATAATTAAGCAAAATTATTTAGATATCTTTGATGAGAACTTCCATGCTTGATTCACATTGAGCGGAAGCGGCGAATAACATCGAAACGCAGCTAAAGTCTGTCGATTTTTTTGGTTCATTGGTTTGCTAGGTAGCTAACCTGAACACTCCTAGCCAGCAGAATCAATTTTATCTAAAATTAAGCTTGACGTAGATATGTAAACAATATCCACCTATGTCAACATGATTTATAATTCATAATTTAAAGAGCGTGTGAGATGCTGAACTCTCCACGCTCTTTAAAACCACGGTCATTAAAAATGAGCGTGTGATCTGCTGTAAAATTCTAACATTTATGAATTATGAATTATTTGGTCGAACAGCTTACCAGGCGGTGGTTTTTGGTCTTATAGCCAGCAAGCGATCGCTTGATAATATAGTTATAGCAACTGGTAGAAAAATTCTGATTAGAATTGACATTATCGCTTGTGTTTTAGGGTTTAAAACCCCATCCCAATGCCAAAGCTTGTAATGCGATTGGGGTCTAAATCCCCAGACGCTCGTTCCTCGCTAACGCTGCGCTATCGCTAACGCAACGCTTACACAAAACGTAATTGCGAACTTGTACTGAATTGTGCCGAGCGGAGCCGAGGTAGCGTAGCCGAAGTATTGCGAATGGGCGAAAAAGCGAATTGCGAATTGTTTAATATATCCTCTTACCATGAAGAGGTAGCTAATAGACATCTCCGAAAATGAATGTAGAGACGTTGCATTGCAACGTCTGTACAAGGGTTTCAGGTAACGCATAATTATTTTCTGGAGATGTCTAATAATTGGGGAATAAAGTTATTTAAATGATCGGCATAGCTAAGAAACCAGAATCTTCAAGAGTACCGTGATCCATACTAAGGTAGTGCTGGATAGATTTATTGGTAAGCTGAGATTGTAGCGATCTCCAACAACAGACATGAATTGCGTAGGCATAGCCCGTCGTAGACATCGCACCTGAATTTACTCAGTTTTATCAGATTTTCTCGGATGAAATGAAATTTAACCGATAAGCTACAGTATGCCATTCTAAAATTCAGGTCGTCATTAGCACCCAATC
>NZ_JAIVFR010000741.1 GCF_020829685.1 Nostoc sp. CHAB 5715
GGTTTAGCAGCACCCATATTCACCGTTGCAGCAATGGGAAACCGAGCGATCGGACAAATCAAATTATTTCAGCAAACTTGGCCAATTCACGAAGAATACATCGATGAAAACCACTTCTGGAAAGGTCTAAAGCTGAGTGAATTGTGGGAAGATCGATCGCGGATGCTGATTTATTACTTGCCAGTAGAAGGTGAGATGGATTTGGTGTCAGGTGTAATATCTGGACAAGAGATCAAAGTAGGCGATCGCTTAATTATTGGTACACAACCCCGCATCCGTTCCCCCCGGAGATCATTGATTAAAAAATTGCTGAAAGCCCTCACCAATTTTAGGCAGTTTCAGGAACACGGGCGATCGGTATTAATGAGTGCTGTTGTACTATTGGCAGTTATTCTGATTGCTACATTCACCTATATGTCGGCTGAGTTGAGTTTATCTCCTGTCGATGCTCTATATTTTTCTGTCGGCATGATTACAGGAGCAGGTGGTAATGACAAAGTAGTAGAAAATGCTCCTAACAGTATTAAGTTATTTACTGTTGTGATGATGCTGATTGGAGCGGTAGTAATTGGTATTTGGTATGCAATGCTCACCGATTTTGTTTTAGGAAGCCGCTTTAAGCAATTTTGGGATGCAGCCCGAATTCCCCAGCGATATCACTACATTGTCTGTGGCTTGAGTGGTATTGGAGTGAGAATTGTCCAGCAACTCCACGCCAGTGGACATGAAGTTGTAGTAGTTGAACCCGATTCTAACAACAAATATATTAACACTGCCCGCGAACTAGGTATCCCCGTCATTCAGGGCGATGCCAGCTTCCGTACAATACTCAAAGCCAGCAATATAGACTCTGCCGCCGCAGTGCTTGCTGTTACTAGCAATGATGCTACCAATCTGGAAATTGCCCTCAAAGCCAAAGGATTGACACCCAGCATTCCGGTGATTGTTCATTATGCCGATCCCGATTTTGCTGGCATAGCGCAACAGCTATTTGGCTTCGAGGCCGTACTAAGTCCGGCTGAACTAGCAGCCCCAGCTTTCGCTGCTGCTGCACTAGGGGGACGCATCCTCGGCAATGGCATCACAGCCGATAGTCTTTGGGTAGCTTTTGCAACTGTGATTACACCTTCACACGTCTTTTGTGGTCAGTGGGTGAAAAATGTAGCCATGTCTGCTGACTGTGTACCTTTGTACGTAGAAAAAAACCACCAAACCCTTCACGGCTGGGATTTATTAGAAACTAAACTCAGTGCTGGTGATGTTTTATATATGACTATGCCAACAACGCGGTTGTATCAATTGTGGCGCGGCGAACAAGTTTGTGAAGCACAGGCTTAAATAATTCGTAATTTATAATTACAGCAGTTTTCATGTATTTGAACTACATCTATCGTAGGGGTAAAGCGCAATGCTCATTGGTGTCAACTTAACGTAAAAGCCATGTCCCGCAAGGAACTGAAGTTCCTTGCTAATAGCGAAACTCATCTGAAGATGACTAAATATAGCCAATATAGCCCAATACGCTTGGCTTTGTGGAAAATTGTAGGTTGGGTTAAGCAAAGCGCAACCCAACAAAGCCCCGGAAATGTTGGGTTTCGTTCCTCAAACGCCACTTGCTTCTCCCAAGGGGAGACGCTGCGCGAACAAGTCGGGAAACCGCAAGGGCGCAGTGGCTCCCCAACCTACACAATTTAAGGTTTTTGGCGCTAACCCAAGCGTATTGCAATATAGCCAAAAATCTTTAGTCTACTTTAGTAGACTTGAGCTAAAAGCCAAAGGAATTCATTCCAAGGCGGGTGAGGAAGTTAACAGATAAGCCATTTCTAGCTTAAGTTGACACCAATGAGCAATGTGCTTTACCCCTACCGCGTGGTCTATTTACCTGAAAATAGCTGTAATACACTACTCCCCACTCCCCACTCCCCACTCCCATTTATTTGTTAACTACTCGTTGTTGATATTCCTGCTCAGTAATCATATCGAGAGTGTTTTCTAGACGATCTACAAATACGATACCGTCGAGATGATCATACTCGTGTTGAAAAATCCGAGCGATAAAATCAGTTAATTCTTGCTTTTGTAAGTTGCCTTGAGAGTCAGCATATTCTACTTCAATAGATTTATACCGAGGAACTAACCCCCTAATTCCTGGAACACTTAAACAACCTTCCCAATCTTTGACAACTTCAGTTGAATGAGCAATAATTTTGGGATTAATCATAGCAGTAGGTTCCATTTCCGGGGCATTGGGATATCTAGCATTAGGACGGGAAGCCACAATAAATAAACGATAGGATTGTGCTACTTGAGGCGCAGCAATCCCCACGCCGTTAGCTTTGGCAACAGTGGCGATTAAGTCTTCAATTAACTTTTGGATATGCTCATCTTGAATATTCTCAACCCAAGCAGCTTTTTGACGCAATGTTGGATTGCCTAATTGAATTATTGGCGCTAACTCAGTCATGATAAAAATCCTTTAAGTAATGGGGAATGGGGAGTGGGGAGTGGGGAGTGGGGAGTAGGGGAGGCAGGGGAGGCAGGGGAGGCAGGGGAAGAATGACTAATGACTAATGACTAATGACTAATGACTAATGACTAATGACTAATGACTAATGACTAACATCATCCCTCGCGTGTCACGGGTAAAGGAGCAGGTTGGACTCCTAGTTGGACAATTTGTCCATCGCGTTCCACTTCTATTGGTAATTTAGTGCCGATTTTACTATTTTCTACTAGCTTTTGTACTTCTTCAATTTTAGTAACAGGCTGGTTATTAATGCTTTTAATCACATCACCGACTCGGAGTCCAGCCGTAGATGCAGGCGATCGCGGGACGATATCAACCAGCAAAACGCCCTCATCAGCTGTAAAATTTAAGCGATCGCCTGCTGTATTTTTTATTCTTTCTTTAATATCTGGTGTCAGTGTCACCATCTGAACACCCAAATAAGGATGATCTACCTTACCTGTAGCAATTAATTCCTGGGCAATTCTTTGCACAGTATTAATGGGAATAGCAAAGCCCAAACCTTGAGCGCGTCGGATAATAGCTGTGTTCATCGCAATTACCTGGCCACGAGTATTTAGCAATGGGCCACCAGAATTACCAGGGTTAATTGCAGCATCCGTTTGGATGTAATCAACTCGTTTATCGCTAGCACCGATGTCGCTACTAGAACGACCTGTAGCACTAATAATCCCAGAAGTAACGGTATTGTTCAAGCCTAAAGGATTGCCGATGGCGATTACTGCTTCTCCTGGTTGCAAAGCATCGGAGTTACCCACAGATAGAGTTGGCAGATTATTAGCATCAATTTTGATCGCAGCCACATCAGTTACCGGATCTTCACCCAACACTTTCCCGTCAAAAGTCCGACCATCTTTGAGTGTGACAGTTACTCTATCAGCACCATCTACCACATGAGAATTGGTCACAATTTGACCTGAAGAATTAATGATAAATCCAGAGCCGCTACCCCGCTCTACCCGTTGTCTAGACTGTGGCGCACCGTCTCCAAAAAACCGTCGGAAAAATGGATCGTTAAATTCGTCTGGTACGCGAGAAGTGATTGTTCGGGAAGAATCAATGCGAACTACCGCAGGCCCCACCTGTTGCACTACTTTTACCACAAAATTAGGATTTCCAGACGAAGAGATAATTGCCGGGGGGGCAATTACCGCATTGGGTTCTATTGTCTTTTGGGCTTGAGTCTCGCTTTGTCGAGTCTCAAAGGTCTTAGCAGGTAAAAGAGAGCAGCTTCCCAGGAACACCACTGCTACCCCAATTAAGACCTCTGTTTTCTCGTAAAGTCGTTCCCGCAATTCGCTTAACGTCGCATCGGGCTGTGCTGTGACGAGTTGGCGCAGGATTTCTAGCTGTTC
>NZ_JAIVFR010000742.1 GCF_020829685.1 Nostoc sp. CHAB 5715
CAATAAGAAGGCATTAGCTTCCAAGCGTCCTATGTCTTGTGATAACCCTGTGAGTGAGGAAGAGCGATTTGTCTTAATCATCAAACTTCCTTCTGCCTTGTATGAGGGTTTTAGTGAAAATGCATACAAGCATCCAAGGGTAACAGTTATGCCAAAAATGCCGACTAGAGGTAGCCAACGCCGTTGAATAACTTCTAAGTATTTCTGAATATTTACTTCTTCAATGTGTGGTAAAGATTCCATCGTTATAATATATATAAATTTTATAAAGAGGTTGATTTACTTACAAGAGATATTTCTCAGTATTTTACCGATACTAGCACTGGAGTCTACTTTGCTATGGTAATATCTGCGTTGATTGTCAGCTAATGCCTTCTTATTGAGGTTGTTCAAAAGGTGAAGTAAATTAGTAGACATTTTTAACTAACAGCATCTGGCTTTCATATTATGCACAAAATAGGAAATACTACATAATTTTGATTATTTGGAATTACGAACCAAATTTCACTATAATTCAAACTCCTTTAGTGAAATATGCAAATATCAAGTTGATTGATAAACCTAGATTAAAAAGACTAATTCTTGGTTTAACTTAGCGTTGTGTTACTACTGATGAAACTATTGATTAATCATCTAGTAATCAACATCATATTCTGTAAAAAAACTGAATTGCAGAGCTTTATAAAATATTCATATAAATGCTAGTATATTCGCTGCCTTTTTGCTGATTCTGAAAAGACAAGAGGAATTAATTGCTTAAGGGTAAGCAATAAAACAACTGTAGACACAAAATACTCCTTCCAAGGTTTATCTAACAACATACAGCAGATTTTAAGTTGGTGAGGTACACAACGATTCGTCTGTTACCCAGGTATAAAGCGTGTTTTACTCCTGAATTCTGTATTCTGTATTCTGCTGTATACATTGTCTTATTTGTGTAATCGTATTGTAATACGCAGAAGAGATAAACGGCTAGTAACTAAGTTTGCACAATAAAACCACTATGTGAAGAAAGATAAACTACGGTACAATCGTATTCACTGCTGCTTTATGCCAAAAACAAAGTTTTACGCTGACCTACTTATTAATACGGCTAAAAGAATATGAGTTAGCATAGTTGCAGCAGAAAGCACAGAACAGACGAGTCTCAAATTCCGACATGGTTAGAGCATGGATTGCTCAACTGCCTCCTTTTAGACAAAAGTCTACATCTGACTAAATAAACTTCACTATATTTTTAATGAAGTTTAGCTAAACTTCTTGCTACCTGTGTTAATCTCAAGTATTAAAACTAAGCTGCTATTTTTTGCTTTTTGTATCTAGGCAATTTTAATTATTAAACTAACATTAAATGTAAAGAGTATTGAATTATGAAATTATCTTCTATCATCTTAGTGGTTGTGATTAGTGTACTCGCTCTCCCCCAGAGTGTCTATGCTAACCAAGAAAATGTTCCCATGATAACAGGCGATTATAATCAGGCTGGAGTTTTATTGACGGAGCCAGCCACGATTAACACTACATGGAGTAATTTTACCGGACAGACCAATAATCCCAAAGAAACTGCTGAATCAATTTTGCTAGTACAGAAGCAAGGATGCCAAAAGATTAACCCGCTTGAGTTCATCAATAACCCAGGTGCTTTCTTTAAGCAATGTCAAAAGCCAACAAATACTCAAACTTCTCAGAGTACTGAGCCAATTGAGTATCTCAAGGTTCCTAAACTGGATTCTGGTATTAGTGTGACAGTTACTAAGTTCTGATATAGAACTTTTTTCGCAAGAGATAACTAATTATTGGTAGTGTAATTTATCTAGATAATTTACGTTAAAATATGGATGAAATATTTATGCTGGCTGCTTTAGCTCAAAGCCGAAAAGCTTTGCCAGAATGTTTGCCGAACCCACCATTAGGCTGTGTAATCATAGATGCCCAAGAGATAGTAGCCCAAGGATACACGCAAGCACCCGGAAAACACCATGCTGAGGCTGATGCACTTAACCAAATTCAAGGCAAAGCTTTCAACTTCTTGAAAATGTATGTAACTCTTGAACCTTGTTCTTTTCATGGACGCACACCCGCATGTGCTTTAGCGATCGCCAAAGATCATCGTATACATGAAATATATGTATCTATAATTGATCCAGACTCCCGTAATAATGGTCAAGGATTGGACATTCTTAAGAATTGCAGGAAAGATAGTTAATGTTGGGCTATGCGCTAATGAGGTGAGTGCTTTTCTTAATCAATATCTAATAAAGTGATAGTTGAAAAGTTACAGCATTTTTCAGGTATTTAGACCACAGATGAGACGGGGAGTAGGGAGTGGGGAGTAGGGAGTGGTGTAGTTCAATTACTTGAAAAGCGCTGTAAGTTAAAATTGCAACGTAGTACCATTTTCCTAAAATCTTTGCAACAAGTTAATCAGCTGTATCGATTCACAACTGTGCTTTTGTGTCAACTTAAGGTGAAAACTAGTAAGTGTGGAAGCTTTAAGATATCCTATTGTTAAGGGTTTCAGATGATTTCTGCATTTTTGGAGAAGTCGGAAATCTTATTATTGAAATTATGCTGTATAATAATTAATCACCCCGAAACGTAAGTCTTTTCGCTTCAATAGGATAATTACTTGCGATCGCAGGTGTTGTTTTGCCAAGTATTATTCTTGCTGTTCATCATACCACTGTTACTACTTTTAGTCAAGAAAATGTCGCCAAGAGTAATTACATTGATAATACTGCACCCAATGCAGATGTCTGCGTGCAGTATGACACAAGCGCAATTATCATATATACCTGCGTCTTTGCCGTCCTAAATCCCTAATTACAAGTATTTAATTGGACTTTCAACAAGCAAAGCAGCTATGCTGTCTTGTTGAGGTAGAAGGGAAAAAGATTTGGCTTGTTTGTTTCCTTTGTGGCGGTTGCTACACCGCCAGTTAAACTGCTTCTAAGAAAGCTATCTTAAATACAGGAGGCTGGGGAAGTGTTTTTTTTAATGGTTACCGCTCTACGTACCTGATATGATTGGATTATTTAGTAAAAAATGGGCATTTTATGTTTAAGAAGTTGATATTCAATAAAAATATTTTTAGAATATAACCAAAATAAGAGCAATCAAAATAAATTGTTATTTTATGTTTTAATAATATTAGAGTACGACTAGTATTATTTCTTCTTCATTTATTTATTGTAATCAAATGCTTTTCGGGGCAATGTTTAATTTACTCATAAAGTGTATTAGAGAATTAAAGCAATAATAATTATATTTTACAGATATGGAAATATCAATAATAAAGCAGTGTAATAAGCTCAAAAAATATGGTAATGATACTTGGGGTAATTGATTTGTTACTACTGATGATGTTATTATTAGGGGGTGGGTTGATTTTGGGTTTATTATCTCCAAGAATTGACTTGTAATGTATCATAGATCAGAATTCTTCAGTATTGCCAATTGATTGATTAGCAGTGTGAAATGGCTATGGGTCTGAATATCTAGACTTGATACCAATAAATTGATGAGGTTACAGAGGAGCAAATAACCATGAGCAACTTAACATCTCCACCTACCGAAGTTCAAAAAACGAAGAAAAAAAGTTTAGCCGCAGATAAAAAACCTCGAGCTACAGATGATATTGTGCGTAGTTATCTGCAAGAAATCGGGCGTGTAGATTTGTTGACTCGTGAACAAGAGGTTATTTTTGCCGAACAAGTGCAGCAGATGATGAATTTACTAGCTGCTAAAGAAGAATTGGCTATGAAATTAAAGCACGAACCCACGCTGCAAGAATGGGCAGATCAGGTGGAGTTAAGTGTTGAGGTGGTAGAGCAACAGCTAAATTTAGGACATCAAGCCAAGCAGAAAATGATTC
>NZ_JAIVFR010000743.1 GCF_020829685.1 Nostoc sp. CHAB 5715
CAAGTTCGGCAAATCACTTACGATATGTCATTGCGAATGCAACGAAGTGGAATGAAGCAATCGCAAAGGTTTGGGATTGCCACGCTCCGCTCGCTTTTGACTAAGTACTAAGTCGGACATGATATGAAAGGGTTCCCCGACTTTTTTGCCGAGTCTTAAAGCTTGCTAGCAAGAGCGTCTTTGAACAGGAGAAGCAACTGGCGTAAGCTCATTTAGATATAGATTTCAGGTTTTTAGTGCGTAAGTTTTGTACTTACTTCCTTCATAAAAAAACCCCCAGTGGGCGTTAGCCAACCAGGGAGCTAGTTATCAGGGTGCATCTACCAATTAAATGTTCCAGGTTTAACCACCATGCTCCGGATAAATTTCTGAGAAAATTGATTGTTCTCCTGTGTTAAAAAAACAAGAGTAAATATTAACTGAATTAGGGGAGTTAAAAATCAAGGGACATCCCATCTACTAATCAAGTATTCTAGGGTTAAGCACTTATTTTCTGGTAGAGAATATCTGCGTCAGAAGTTGCTATTGTTTGCCAAAATTAAAAAAACCCCAGTGGGTTTTAGCCAACTAGGGGAGTTGAAGATCAAGGTGCATCTACCAATTAAGTGTTCTAGTCGCAAGTAATCCAATCCGGATAAAGTTGTAAAGGCAGAAAAAGCAAAACAACTAGAATCAGAAACATTCAGGGGTGGGATGCATCTAATTTATCAGAGGGAGCGAAAAATCGACTTGAAACTTTCGCGTTTCAAACCAGATTTAGGAGGCAAACAGGAGAAACTGTGACCCAGGAATTCCACATTTCGGTAACTCCTGTAGGGCAAAATGACTACTTGGTGCGGACGGAACAAGTCGCGCCTGGGGTACCATTGGCAGAAGAATTGGTGACTTGGCCTGTAGCTGATTGGTTGATGGCTGCTAGGCATTTGATGAATGATCCGTTAAAGTCGGTGTTGCAGGGAGATCCATTTGCCTCTGGCGGACACGAAAGCGATATCGCCAGAAACTCTGTTAACTTGGTGGCGTTGGGTCAACAATTTTATAACGCCCTATTTCAAGGCACTCTCAGGGATAGTTGGATTACTGCCCAAGGTATTGCCCAGAACCATCAACAAGTACTACGCTTACGGTTGGGGCTAAAAGACACTAGATTAGCTCGTCTGCCTTGGGAAGTGATGCACGCAGGCGATCGCCCTCTGGCTACTGGGCCTTATGTCGCTTTTTCTCGCTTCCAAAGCGGAATTTTGGGAGTTTCGCCTTTGCGATCCCTGCGGGGGGCTACGCCTACGCAAAATATGCCCACACCACTACAACAAGGTGGTGTAAAAGTATTGATGGTAATTGCTTCCCCCTCAGATCAAGTCCGCCTTGACTTACAGAAACAGGAAGCTATCAAACTGCAAGCAGAACTTCACCGCTTACCACGAATTGCTGAAAATAGCAATCGGTTTCCAGAAATTGAACTAACTGTGTTAGATCAACCGGGGCGGGAAGAACTGACGCAAGCTCTAGAACAAGGCAGATACCATGTTCTCCACTACTCTGGTCATAGTAACTTAGGTTCCAATGGCGGAGAAATTTATCTTGCTAGTCGCAGAACTGGCTTAACGGAAATCTTAACTGGGGACGATTTGGCTGGCTTGCTGGTCAACAATAACATCCAAATGGCAGTGTTTAACTCCTGCTTGGGGGCATACACAGCTGCATCCGATCCCTCTGGAGATACTGGGGAACGAAATCTAGCAGAAAGTCTGGTAAAGCGCGGAATTAGAAGCGTTTTGGCGATGTCAGAACGGATTCCTGATGAAGTGGCATTGACGCTCACGCAATTGTTTTACCGCAACTTGAGTCAGGGATATCCAGTGGATTTGTGCGTCAGTCGGGTACGCCAAGGATTAATTTCTGCTTATGGTTCTCACCAGATGTACTGGGCATTACCGATTTTATATCTCCAGCCAGAATTTGACGGTTTTCTGAGCCAGGAAACTGAGTTATCGGAAAGTGCAAAGCCCAACCAGTATAATCCGTCTTTAGGGGCAACTTCTACGATGTACTCTGCTATGGCAGATGATAGCGAGATGCCTTTAGGAATGGAGGATATGATTCCTTCTGGTTTGGCGCGTGATTCTGGGTTGGACTGGCTAGGTGAAGATACTTGGGGCGATCTTGTTGATGAAATTGAGTATGATGACCCAAGCTATGCAGAAGATTCTGCGATAGTTTCGGATTTATTTCGTCAGTTAGATAACCAAAAAGCTCCAACTGAACTGGATCAACAAATTTCAGAAAATAGTCTTCAGCAAAGTCAGGTTTCAGAAGAAATGACTTCTTCGCAAGAGGAAGCAGATTTGTGGGGAGAAGCTCCAGCACCGCCACCTCAAACTGCTGGAAACTTGGAAGGAAATTGGCAAAATTCTGCTGATTTTTTGCGTAGGCGTAGCCCGCCGCAGGCATCGCAACCACCGCAACCAAGAAATCGTACCCGTCGCCGCCAGCTGTGGCCAATTGTGGGTATTGTGGGGATCAGTGCGTTAGCAGCTGCGATCGGTTTAAATTGGTGGTGGCATCGAACCCAGCAGCCAATTCTGCCTAACATCCCAGTAATTCCCACCCAGTCTTTACCGATTAAAAAGCAGCAAAATACTGACTTACAGACAGCAGAGACTGGAATTGTCACCGCCACCGCTACAGAAAAGTTGAGCCAAGGCGACTTGCAAAGTGGGTTATTGGCTGTAGAAGAACTACTCAATCGTGGCGCACTGACTGCGGCTGAAACTGCCCTGAAACTGATTTCAAGTAAACAAGCTGACGATCCATCGGTGAACTTTTACAAGGGACGATTAGCTTGGCAGTCTATCCAAGCCGGAAACAGTAACTATAGCGTGGATGATGCCCGCCGTTACTGGGAAACTGCTGCCAAAGCTAACCCCGAGTCGCTTTTGTATAATAACGCTTTGGGATTTGCCTACTACACTGAAGGCAATCTAAATCGAGCTAATGATTCTTGGTTCAAAGCTTTGAATTTAGCTCTTAAAAAGCAGAACACAGACTCAACATCTACAAAGACAGCAGTGCCTCAAGATGCTTTAACTTCCTATGCTGGTTTAGCTCTCGGACTGTATAAATCTGCACTTAGTCAACCTAATGGTAAACAGACACAATATTTGAATGAAGCGATCAAGTTGCGACAATTGGTAATTAAGTCTGATCCAGTCAATTTCCAGGTAGATAAATTAGCTAAAAATTGGCTGTGGACAGAGAAGGCGATCGCAGATTGGCGATCGCTCCTTCAGGAGAAAGGTGAAGAACAGTAAGATGTTGTGGTGGTGCGATCGCGGTTGATTAAATAGCAGTTTTCAATTCCATGTAATACAGTCCGTTTGTAGGGGCACAGCAATGCTCATTGGTGTCAACTTAAGCTAGAAATAGCTTAACTGTTGGCTTCCACGCCCGCCTAGAACTAAAGTTCAAGGCTAATAGCTAAAGATTTTTGGCTATATGTAGCTTAAATTTAAAACCTCCAACCATTCCAGTTCAAACACCTCAGCAGGAATCTCTGTTAATTTTTCCTTGTTATCAGTACCCCAAACATTGCTTAAATCTAATTCTTTAAGCTGTTTCTTTTTCGCTTCTCGTATTTTTTCAAGGTAACGTTGAGGCGTATTTGCCATATTGAGGTTCACCTGTCAACGAAAATTATATGTAATGCCCCTGATTCGCTGGACAATCTCGCAACCACTAATATTTTGCCGATAGTTGGTGTAATGCTGCATCGGGTACAGTTGCTCTACCCAGCAAAGTTTCATCTAGCACCAAACCTTTCAATAATGTTAGCAAAGCCGCATAGATAGAAAAGTCATCACAGCT